>CACZOZ010000221.1:0-14473 GCA_902782865.1 uncultured Eubacteriales bacterium | reverse complement strand
TCCGGCACTTTGGTCACATAAGCCGCGTCGTTGCCGTAATTGGCCAGGCTCACCGCCACATTGGCCTCACCGCCCGCATAGGTCGCTTCAAATATCGTGCTCTGCACGAAGCGGCCGTAACCGGGAGGGTTCAGACGCATCATGATCTCTCCGAAAGCGACGATCCTTTTACGCATATCATCCAACCGCCTTTCTCAATTCCGCCGCCATGGCGGTGATCCGGTCCCATTCACCGTTCATGATCCAGTCCTTGTTGACAAGACTTCCCCCGACTCCCACACCGCAGCAGCCGGCGGCAATGAATTCCGCGCAGTTCTTTTCATTGACACCGCCCACCGCCATCAGCGGGATGTGGCTCAGCGGCGCTTTCACAGCCTTGATGTAGCCGATGCCCAGAGTGCCCGCCGGGAATACCTTGACGGCATCCGCTCCGGCTTCCCAGGCCGCCTCGATCTCGCTGGGCGTACAGGCTCCCGGAAAAGCCGCCAGTCCATAGGCCTTCACCTGCCGGATGAGCTCCGGATTGGTGTTGGGAGTGATGATGTAGGCTGCTCCCGCGTCCCTCGCCATCTTAAGCTGTTCCTGGGTGAGGACCGTGCCCGCGCCGGGCAGCATTTTCCCTTTCATGTGATCCCCTATGGCACGGATAGCCCCGGCCGTGTCATTCCAGGTATCCGGATGTTTCTGGTCAAAAGTGACCTCCATCAGGTCGATCCCGCCCTTGTAAAGCGCTTCTGCCAGGCCCACCATGTATTCCGGCTTCAGGCCGCGCACGATGGCGATGATCTTCCTTGACATGACCCATTCCAGTGTCGTCATACCGATCCCTCCTTGTCATGATCTCATGATATATTACTGTTTCTCAGGCGGAAAAGTCGATACATATTATTCTCTCATCCGGTGGAGAAATCCGTCTTGACGGACGGTCGGAGCGTGATATAATTATTTGTCAGATAAAAAAAGGAGAATATGGATATGGACCTTTTTGACCGTTACGACGAGCTCACCGACATCATTGAACGCATGAACGCGGAAGCGGTAAAACGAAACGATCTTCCTTATATCCGCCTGCATGACTATGTCCATTACATGGATGTGAAAGATTTCCTGCAGGCTTACACGCGGCGGCTCAGGCTCAGCGCCGAGGAAAGGTCTTCCCTTCTCAGGTTCTGCTGCCGGGATACCCTTGAATTAAAGGCCAGGGCCGGGGAAAGAGACCTGTATGCCCTGACATTTCATTATTTCAAGGCCATGGTCGTCCGGACAGGCAACCTGGATACACCGGATGACTGCGTGGAAAAACTTGATATGGATCGCTTTGTCCCCTACCGAAACGCCAGGGAAAAGCAGTGGCGGAACGCTGTTTTGTCCCGGGAGGAAAGTGACACGCTCACCTTTACGGAGAAAAAGATCCTTGGGAGCATGAAAGTTTAAAAGCGCACCTCCAGATGCGGTTGAAAAGATACCAAATTTCCTATTGACATTTTATATTATTATATTTTCTAATAGCTGTCAATACCAAATTTTATAAGCAGACCGTTTTCAACTTTAACTTTACGGCCCGGGTCAAAAATAATAAACTGAAGTTAACGGAAGGGCTGAAATGAATGCCCAAATATATCGAAAGGAGTCTTTTATCATGAAGAAAATCGCTCTGTTCCTTGCGGCGGTCCTGATGGTATCCTGCTGCGCGTTCGCCTCCGCTGAGGGCCCGGTGACCATCTCCTATACCTCCTGGGCACTGGCTGAGGAGCATCTGGTACCCATTTACGGCGGCTCCTGCGATGCCTTCATGGCGGACAACCCCGATGTGATCGTCGACTATTCCCAGACCAATCCCTACGCGGACTATCTGAGCCAGCTGAAGATCTCCGCCGCCAACGGCACTGCCCCCTATGTGGCCCACATCAAGGCCGAATGGCTGCCGGAACTGCTGGAAATGGGCGTTGTGAAGGACATCAAGCCCTATGTGAGCGCTGATATCGTGGGCGAGTACAATCCCGCGACGATCGCTGCCGTGTCCGACGGTGATGCCATGGTGGCCATGCCCTGGTTCGGCAACACCTACGCCCTGTACTGCAACACCGCGCTGATGGCCCAGGCCGGCATCACCGAAATGCCCGCCACCTGGGAAGAACTGCTGGATGACGCGTATGCCATCTCCGAGTTGGGTGAGGACATCTACGGTCTCGCGATCCCCAACAGCAACGGCGTGGAAGCCGGTGAAGGCTACAACATCCTGCCCGTGCTTTGGGCATACGGTGCCGACTACCGCGATGCGGACGGCAAGCTGGCCCTGAACAGCGAAAATGCCGTGAAGGCTTTCGAGTGCATCAAGGCCCTGCTGGACGACGGCGTATCCACCACTGTGGGCAACTCCTTCAAGGATCTGCGCAGGCTCTTCGGCGAAGGCAAGATCGGCTTCTATTGGGATCTTGAAGCGACCATCAAGACCGCCGCTTCCGCCGCCGCCAACGAAGATGACTTCTATGCCAACTTCAAAGCCATCGAGATCCCCGGCACCTGCGGCTACGCCATCAACCACTTCCTGGTGGTGTTCAACAACACCCCCGATGAGCTTATGCCCTATGTGGGCCGCTTCCTTGACTACATGACGGATGCCACTGTCATCGGCATCTTCTACGAAGGTGGTCAGGGCAAGGTCTCCGGCCGTGCTTCCGTCAATGAAAAGGTGTTCGTAGGCGTCTCCGATACTTCCGCCGCTTACGTCGCCGCCATGAACAAGGCGCTTCCGCTGCCCATCGACATCCACTTCATGGAAGCCGAAGCCAAGATCGTCGACGCGCTGACCATGCTGGCGCAGGGCTCCACCGCGCAGGAAGCCGCTGATGAACTCCAGGCCGCGATCGAACAGATCTACGCCAAATAAGAGCCTGCCTCGACTCTTATCGAACCTCAGAGAGGCTGACTCACTGACATAACGCCCCGCCTGGTCCTGCTTTGGGCATAGAGCCATGTCGGCTATGATGCCGGGTGGGACCAGGCGGTCATTTTAAGCTCAAGGGGTGACTGTGATGCAAGCCGCTGCAAAAAGAAAGGTGAAAAAGTCCGCAAGAGCCCGAGCCGACAGCTGGTTCGGATTCGCGCTGACCGTGCCGGCCATCATCGTGCTGTGCATCGTGATCGCGCTTCCGATCCTCAAGGGGGTGCTGGTCAGCTTTTTTGATTACCATCTGAAAGACCTGACCAAAGACGCCTTCAATATGGACACCGGCACGATCTCCGGCCTGTTTACCGGTGAAACGCCCCTTGTGAGCAGTGACGCGATCACCCCCGCATCCAACGGAAAACCGGCGACCGCCTTCGTGAACTACAGCTGGAACGACCTGAGAAACTACAGGGACCTGTTCGTTGTGCGCGAGGGACGGTCGATCTTTGAAAGTGAGTTTTTCTCAAGTTTCATCAACACGCTGGTCTTCGTGTTCCTGACCGTCACAGTCCAGACGATCCTGGGCATGATGATCGCTCTCCTGCTCAATTCGAGGATCAGGGCTCGAGGCCTGTTCAGAGGTCTTCTGCTGGTGCCCTGGACGATCCCCTCCGTGGTGGTAGCCATCATATGGCGGCTGATGCTGCACCAGGAGGGCGGTATCATGAACTACGCCTTTTATATCATGGGGCTCACTTCCACCACCAGGGTCGCCTGGTCAAGTTCCGTGGTGCTCGCCCGGTCGGCTATCGTGATAGCGGCTGTATGGCGCCAGCTGCCCTACATGATGGTGATGCTGCTGGCCGGCCTGCAGTCGGTGGACATGTCCCTGCAGGAAGCCGCCCAGATCGACGGGGCCAGCGGAAGACAGACTTTCTGGCATGTGACCATCCCCTCTATCCGCCCGGTGCTGATCTCCTCGGTTTGGATCGCTATCATGAGCAATTTCCAGATGTACACGATCATCGCCAACCTGGTAGGTACCGGCAGCAAGACAGGCACCAACACCCTCTCCATCGCCGCTTATCAGGAAGCCTTTACCAACAGTGATTTCGGAAAAGGCGCTGCGATCGGCGTATTGTGGCTGGCAGTGCTCCTGATCATCACGATCATCTCCAACACTCTCTCCGCGCGAAGTGCGACTGATTATCAGTAAGGAGGCGGATGAGATGAAAAAGCAAAATGCCGACGCCTCCGCAGCCAGAACGGTGAACCGTCCCCTTTTCATCCTCAGCCTTGTCGTGAGGGTGATCGCGGTCCTGGCGGCTGTATTCTGCCTGTATCGGGTCGCTCAATTGGTCGGAGGCAACAACGTGTCGCTTTCCGACACGCAGATCACCGCCGCTGTCCGCGACACTTCAGGCAGGACGGTCCATACATCCGGGGATCTGAGGAAAAACACCGGCAGCGGCCCGGAAACAGTGGATCTCACAGACGGGTTCACCTGCGAGATCGCGTCCCAGAAGAATGCCCGAAAAAAGTATATCCAGGTGACGCTGACCGTCAAAGGCCCGGATGGGGAAACAGTCTGGCAGTCTGACGCGGAACCGCTGCAGTTCACTGAAGAGATCCACGCGGATATCAGCATGGTTTTTACCGCTGCTGACGGAAGCATCTCAGCGGATGTATCCTCTGCCGTGAAGGAAGCCAGGCACATCAGCGACAACCTGTTTATCTACTGTCTGGGTCTGGCGGCGGGGATCGCTGTTTTCGCAGTCGTCAGCACCGCATCCCGGCATTTCCGTCAGAACACCGCTGTGGCGCGATTCAACCGTACCGTGTCCTCAGTGGGCCGTTACGCGCTTCTGGCTGTTATCCTCGTCATCGCTCTCTTCCCGATCCTGTGGATGCTGTTCGCCTCCCTGATGCCTTCCCAGCACGTGATGCAGATCCCGCCAGTATTCGGCATCACTTCCGAGAGCAGTTTCGCCAATTACATCAAAGTATTCTCCCAGGCGAAATACCTGAGATACTACCTTAACTCCGTGGTCACATCAGGCGGCACGGTAGCCGTGGTGATGCTGATCGCCCTGATGGCCTCCTATTCATTCTCAAGATATGAGTTCTGGGGAAGGAACGCCGTGCTCACACTGATCCTTTCCGTGCAGATGTTCCCTATCGTGGCCATCCTGATCTCCCTGTACGGTTTTTACATGCGCTGGAACCTGGTGGACCATTACTCCGGCGTGATACTGGCGGATACTGTGCAGGCGCTGCCGCTGGCCATCATGCTGCTCAGGTCCTTCTTCGATACCCTGCCCCGTTCCCTGGATGAAAGCGCCAGGATCGACGGAGCCGGAAGGATCCGCACGATGCTGTCCATCCTGGTACCGCTGACGATCCCGGGACTGGTCGCCGTAGGTATATACACCTTCCTGAACGCATGGGACGATTACCTGATGGCCCTCACCATCATGAAGAATGACAGCATGAAGACCCTGACAGTCGGCCTGGCGCAAAGCTTTCTCGGTGAATACGCCCATGATTACGGCGCGCTGATGGCTTTTGCCATGGGAGGTTCCCTTCCCATCGTGCTGCTGTTCATCTTCTTCCAGAAATACATGATCTCCGGCTTGACGGCGGGTGCCGTCAAGGGCTGATCACGATACACCATCCTGCCGCACTCATTTATATCCAAATAATCAAGATCGGGAGGTATGCTCTATGGCAGTAAAGAAATACCGCATCGCTATCATCGGCTGCGGCATGATCTGCAACGCGGCTCACATCCCCTCCATCCTCGAATTGAAGAAGCAGGGCATGGCTGAGATCGTCGCTGTCGCCGACATCCGGGAATGTGCCGCGCGGGAGACCGCCCAGAGATGGGAGATCCCCGCCTGGTACGATGATCCGCAGAGGATGCTGGACGAGGTCAAGCCGGACTGGGTATCCGTGTGCACGCCCAACGTGTACCACAAGCAGTGGTCCATCGCCGCCCTGAGAGCCGGGGCCAACGTGATGTGTGAAAAGCCTCTGGCCCTCACCTATATGGACGCGAAGGAAATGTTCGCTGAAGCGGACAAAGCCGGGAAACTGCTGTGGGCCTGCCAGAGCCGGCGCTGGAGCGCAGACATGGATTTTGCCTACCAGGCCATGAGAGAAGGCGATATCGGAAAACCGTACTTCGCTGATATTTCTTTCGTGCGCCGTTACGGCATCCCCACCTGGGGCTTCTTCCACATGAAACAGCATAACGGCGGCGGCGCCTTCTGTGATCTCGGCGTGCATTTCGTGGACGCGCTGCTGTGGATGTGCGGAAGTCCCCGGGTAAAAGCCGTGTCCGGCATGGAAACGGATGTCCTTGCCCGAAAAAAGGAGGATATCCTGCTGTCGATCAAGGAATCGGGCGCCTATATCGGCACCTTCACGCCCCGGCCTTATGACCCGGACGAATTCTCCGTCGAGGAATGCGCCGCCGGGACCATCCGCCTCGAAGATAATTTCCTGGTGAACTTCAAGTTTACCTGGGCACTGAACCAGCCCACCAAAAAGCGTTTCCTGCTGTGCGGCGACAAGGGCGGTCTGGATGTTGAACAGTTCAAGCTGTACAAAAACGTAGGCAGGTTCCAGGCAGAGACAGAGCTCAAGTATTTCGACAACCGCCCCTTCGCCGGCGTGGCCTTCGACGCCCACCGGTACATGTACCGTCATGTTTACGACGTATTGGAAGGCAAGGTCGAACGCCTTGTCAAACCCGAAGAGACCCTCAACGTGGTATCCGCGATCGAAGCGTTCTACCTGAGCGCGGAACAGGACCGTGAAGTCCGCACGACCGAATTGAAAGGATATGAATCATGAGAAAAGACCGCTATAAAGTCGTCATCGCAGGCTTTGCCCACGTGCACATCAATGACGTAGCCAAACACTATTTCGATAATCCCCGCATCGACCTGGCCGCCTGCGCGGACCTTCCCCCGCGAGTCCCCGAATTGAGGACCGACGCACCCTATACCCGGCAGTGGAACCTGAAGTACTGCTCCGAGAATTTCCACATGAAAGTCTATGATGACTGGATCAGGATGCTGGACGAAGAAGAGCCGGACCTGGTGGTGTGCAACAGCGAGAACTGCTACCATGTGACTGTTACGGAAGAATGCGCCAAACGGGGCATCGCCGTATGCATCGAAAAGCCCATGGCCACTACCCTGAAGGATGCCCTCAAAATGTACCGGACCGCCGAGACCTACGGCAGTCTTCTGACAGTCAACTGGCCCATCACCTGGTATTCGGCCATGCATACAGCCAAGAAAATGTTGGAAGAAGGCCAGATCGGTGATCTGATCGAGATCAAGACACGCATGGGCCACACAGGCCCGCTGGGCCCCGGCGCCAAGCATAAGATCAGCGCAGTGGCTGCCCCCATGACTGACGCCGAGATCGCCCGGACCTGGTGGCATCAGACCGAGTGCGGCGGCGGTGCCATGGCCGATTACTGCTGCTACGGTTCCATCGTAGCCTACTGGTTCGCCGGTCAGGAAGCCGTCACAGCCACAGGCATGCGCATCAACAGCATCCACACCCTTTCCGACGCTGAGGACAACGCAGCCATGATCGTGCGCTTCCCGAACTGCCACGCGGTGCTGGAAGGCACGTGGACCACGTACCAGCACACCTTCAAGTCCCCCATCATATACGGGACCAAAGGCGCCGTCGTAGCGGATTACAAGACGAATAAAGTGCAGCTCTACCGTGAATTTGAAGAAGTCAGGGATGTGGATAACATCGCCCTGCCGGAGCATCTCAAAGACGTTTCCTGGGCTTTTGTCCACTATATGGACGGGGACGCGCCCCTGCACGAGACGATGACAGCGAAGTTCAATCTGGGTGCCATCGCCATCCTGGACGCCGGCATCCGCTCTGCCGACAGCGGCAAAACGGAAATGGTCAACAATATCCATTGGGCGATAGGGTGACAGATATGACCGGGATCATAACGGATATCCAGCATTTCTCGCTCCATGACGGTGACGGGATACGTTCCACGGTATTCCTGAAGGGCTGCAATATGCGCTGCCGGTGGTGTCACAACCCGGAGACCCTCAAACCCGATCCGGAAGAAGCGTATTATCCAGCCAAATGTATCCATTGCGGACACTGCAAGACCGGCTGCCCGGCAGGAGCGAGGGTGACCATCGGCCGGGCGATGACGCCTGATGAGGTCATGGAAGAAGTCTTGAGGGACCGGGATTACTATGACGCCTCCGGCGGAGGCATCACGGTATCCGGCGGAGAGCCGTACCTGCAGGCGGCTTTCCTGACGGAGCTCCTGAAGCTCTCAAAACATCAGGGGCTCCATACCGCTGTGGAAACGAACCTGTCCCTGCCCTGGGATCACATCGAAAATACGCTTGATTACCTTGACAGGGTCTATTTCGACATCAAGCTGATGGACAGGGCCGGGCATATAGAATGGACCGGGATACCCAATGACACGATCCTGAGCAATGCCGAAAAGCTCATCTCTTCCGGCACTCCTTTCACCGCGCGCACGCCTCTGATCCCCGGTGTGACAGACGCCGACAGCAACATCCGCGCTGTCGCGGCCTTCCTCTCAAAACACGCGCCCGGAGCGGAATATGAACTCCTCAACTACAACATGCTGGCAAGATCAAAGTATGAGCCTGTCCATATGACTTACTCCCTCCCGGATCTGAGACCGCTGAGATCAGACAGGCTCGCCGGCATGAAGGAGATCGCCGACCGGGAGGGTGTTCGCTGCACCGTCAGAAAGGGCTGAGAGATGACCACCGAGGAAAAAAAGAGGATCTATACCGAGCGCATCCGCAGTCTCCGCGCGAAAAAGATCGAGGAAACGAAAAAAAAGATCGCTTACAACGGGCATACGGACGAGGACGATTACAACTACCTCTGCCCGCCTGAGGGCTATGATTTCAAGCCCGTCGGAGACACTCCCAACGGGGATTTCCATGGGTATTCCGGATGGAGCGAAAACTACGCGGCCATGCTCAAAAGCTTCCCGCCGGTCGTGGATCCGGAAAACAGCATGTGCGGTAATTTCTACCGGATCCTGCAGAAATACCGCAAGCTGCGCTGGCATGAAAACTGGGATCTGTCCCCCTGGCAGGAAACGATCGACAAATACGGTATCGATCACGGCATCGGGCAGATCCATCATTTCTGCGGTGACGTGCGGATCGGTCTTAAAGCCGGCTGGGACGGCTTGAGGGAAAAGGTGGACCGCTACGCGGCTGTCAATAACAAAACGGAAGAACAGCGCGAATTCTATAAAGCGGAGCAGGTCTTTCTCGACGCCTGCATGGAGTGGATGGACAGGACCATCGCATGCGTCCGTGAAAAACTCATTGAAGAGACCGATCCTTTGCTCAGGGAAAATTTGGAAGGCATGCTGGCGGCCAACGAATGGGTGCGGCACCACCCGCCCCGTACCCTGAGGGAAGCCTGCACGTTCATCTCATGGTACAATCTCTTCGGCCGTTCTTTCAACCGGGAAGGGTGCGGCGGACAGCTGGACGAGCTTTTAAGGTCCTATTATGAGCATGATACCGCCCTTGGATCGATCGATGACGAAGATGCCGTGTACTATATCGCCGGCCTGCTGATGAGCGACACCAAATACTACCAGCTTGGCGGTCCCGACGAGACCGGGCGCGACATGGTATCAAAGGTCAGCTGGCTCATACTGGAAGCCGCGGACCGGATGGACGTATCCCTCAACCTTACGATCCGTGTGCATGACGGCCTGCCCCGGGATTTCTTCCGTCGGGGCGTGGAACTGCTGTTCAGGCACAAAAACGGCTGGCCCCGTTTTTCCGGGGACCAGAGCCTGGTAGATGGCTTCATGCGCCGCGGTTTCTCCCGGGAACTGGCAGCCAAGCGCATCGCTGTAGGCTGCAACTGGATGGCTATCCCCGGGCTGGAATATCCGCTGAATGACAGCATCAAGGTCAATCAGGCCCGTGTGTTCGAGGTAGCCTTTGACGAGATGATGGCTTCCGGGGAACGGTCCACCGCAAAGCTCCTGGAACTGTATACGAAACATTTGAGGATCGTACTCAAGTGTATCGCCGACACGATGGACTTTGACCTCAATAACAACCGCTACAATGATCCGGAACTCTTCCTGAACCTGTTCATGCAAGGCCCCATCGAAAAGGGCCGTGACGCATCCGACCACTCTGTGGACTACTACAACATCGGTATCGACGGAGCCGGACTCGCGGTGGCAGCCAATTCCTTCGCCGCTCTCGAACAGCGGGTTGAAAAAGAAAAGATCCTTGACTGGGACCGGGTATACGCGTCCGTTCAGGCAAACTTTGAAGACCCTGACGGCGCTTATATCCAGGCCCTGCTCAGGAACAGCGGACGCTTCGGTCAGCCCGGATCCCTCGGCAACAAATGGGCACGGAAGCTCACGGAGATATTCCGGGATGAAGTGGTGGCCCTCAGGAGCAAGGACGTGCAGGTATTCATTCCCGGCATGTTCTCCTGGAGCAAAACGATCCTGTTCGGCAAGCAGGTAGGCGCGACTCCCGATGGCCGCAAAGCTTTCGCTCCCGTGAATCACGGAGCCAACCCCATGCCGGGCGACGTGAAGAACGGCGCGATGACAGACATGAGCGAAGCTATCATCCTGGCCCAGTGCGGCATGGGCAACACAAGTCCCTTCCAGATGGAGCTGGATCCCGGTGTTATCGACATGGAGGACGGCATCGACAAGGTGATGGCTCTTCTTGAGACCCATCTGAAACACGGCGGTACTCTGATCAATGTGAACATCGTGGACGCCGAAAAGATCCGCGCCGCTCACAAGGACCCCGAAGCCTATCCGGACCTTGTGGTCCGTGTCACTGGGTTCACAGCCTATTTTATGACCCTGACGCCTGAATTCCGTCAGCTGGTCGTGGACCGCCTGATGGAAAGCTGACCGGAGGCCATGATGGAGCATATCGACGAACGTTTATCGACCCCTGTGGTGGACAGTGCCGACGTGATCGTGGTGGGCGGAGGCATCGCCGGTGTGGCGGCTTCCGTCGCCGCGGCCAGGCAGGGCGCTGACGTGATGATCCTGGAAAAGACAGCCCTGTTCGGCGGGCTGGCCACCAACGGGCTCATCAGCTGGTACGAGCCCCTGTGCGACGGAAAGGGCACCCAGCTGATGTACGGCCTGCCGGAGGAGCTGCTGCGGTTGTCCATCCGATACGGGCCGGACACGCTGCCGGATATCTGGAAGGACCGGAGCGTCCCGGTGGACAAAAGCCTGGTATCCCCTTTCAAGAAGGATCCCGTGGGCGGGCGCTACGCCACCCATTTCTCCCCCACCATGTTCCAGCTGGCTCTGGATGAGTTCCTTTTGGAGGAGAGGGTGCGCATCCGGCTGTGCATGAGCGGTGTCAAGCCCGTCATGGCGGGGCAATACTGCCGGGGCGTGATCACAGAGAGCCTGAGCGGCCGGGAAGCGTACCTGGCCAGGGCCGTGGTCGACGCGACGGGCGACGCTTCCATCCTTTCAAGGGCGGGGGTGCCCTGTGCGGAAGGGAAAAACTTCTTCACCTTCATCGCCCAGGAGATGAGCCTTGACAGGGACGGCGATATCCTGTCCCGAAGGAAATGGCACGCCATCGGCGCCGACCTGTACGGCAACGGGCAGCCGGAGGACATCCTGCTCATGAGCGGGACGACCGTCCGGGAGGAAACGGGATACCTGCTCAAGGGCAGGTCCCTCCTGCTGGATGAGATCCGCGGCCGGGACCGCAGCGCCCATGATATCACGGCGCTCCCCGCGCAGGCCCAGTTCCGCACATCCCGCCGTCTCGACGGCGGACGCACCCTCAGGGAAGAGGACGACCATCGGCACTGCGAGAGTTCCGTGGCCCTGCTGTGCGATTTCGACCGCCCCGGCGCCTGGTACGAACTGCCCTTCGAGTGCCTTTACCACCCGGGCTTTGACAATCTCCTGGCCGCGGGAAGGATGATCTCCACCGAGGGATGGGCCTGGGACGCCGCAAGGATCATCCCCGGGTGCGCCGCTTCGGGCGAAGCGGCCGGCACCGCGGCCGCCCTCGCCGTCAGGAGCGGAAAGCCGCTGCGGGAAGTGGAGATCTCCTCGCTGCAGAAAGCCCTGCGCGAAGGAGGCGTGCGGCTGCACCGGGAGGAAGTATCCTGAAACGAACATATCAACAAATGCAGCGATCGGGCCGGCAGAACACCGGCCCGATCGAACGTTTTATATATCACTGCCGTTCAGCGTGAGTTTCACTCCTCTTCCAGGGCGAAGGCGATATGCGCCCCGACACCCAGAGGCATGACGCTTTCATCGATATCGAATCTGCCGTTGTGGTGGGGCGCGCCGCTGCCCAAAGCTTCATTGCGGATCCCCAGGAGCCCCAGGGCTCCGGGGTATTTTTTCATATAGAGGCTGAAGCTCTCGGAGGCGAACCAGGTTTCGCAGTTCCCGATGACTTCGGGGGAAAACATCTTTTCAACGCCGCGTCTCACTCTCTCCGCGGTCCCCGGATCGTTGACCGCCGGGGGCAGGATGATCCTGTTGTTAGCCGCGAATCTGACTTTGCACAGGAAACTGTCCGCGGTGTTCTCGGCCGTCCGCCGCACGATCGCGAGAGCCTTCTCCCCTTCATCGGGGCAGAAATACCGGGCCGTGCCCGAAATATAAGCGGTCTCGGGGATCACGTTGTACGCCTCCCCGGCCCTGAAAACGCACAGCCCCAGTGTGATGGTCTCCCGGGCGGACAGCTGGTTGTTGAAGGCCGCGTCCAGCTGGGTGACGATATGGGCCGCCGGGATGATGGGATTGACCGCCTGATCCGGCCTGGAGCCATGGCCCGCTTTCCCGATCACGTGAAAGCCGATCCCCACCATGCCGGCCATCCGGGGCCCGGGAGAAAGGTCGAGCTTCCCCGCGTCCAGCCCCGCGTAGACGTGCAGGGCAAAGCAGCTTTCCACCGGGTATTTCTCAAGGGCGGAGAGCATGTTCTCCACCCCCGTGTTTTCCTCCTCGCCCTCTTCGAAGCAGCACAGCACCGTGCCCTTCAGGCGGTCCCGCAGGTCCGTGAGCACTTTGACAGCGCCCAGGAGCATCGCCATATGCGCGTCGTGGCCGCAGGCGTGGCACCGGCCCGGGATCTCCGATACGCAGGCTTTCGGCCCGCGGAGATTTTCCGGCTCCTCAATGACTGGGAGCCCGTCCATATCCGCCCTCAGGAGCCGGGTGTCCCCGGGGATCCGGCCCGTCACACGGGCGATCAGCCCCGTGCCCTCCACCTTCTCAAAGGGCACGCCCATCGCGTTAAGTTCACGCATCAGTATATCCCGCGTGCGCTCTTCCCTGCCCGCCGTCTCCGGACAGCGGTGCAGTTCACGCCGGATGGAGATCATGTAGTCCCGCTTTTCCTCGATGAGCGATCTGATCTTAAGATCCATTTTCCGTCACCTTTCCGCAAACAGACCGTATTCTGTTTATTCGCACAGATACCTGACCACATGGTCATGGATGACTTTGCGCACCTCGGGGCTCCAGAAATTGCCCTCGTGCTCCGCGCCGTCCACATAGAACGCTTCCGCGTCCGCGCCCGCTTCCTTCAGCCGCAGATACAGCTTTTCCATCTGATCAACGGGCACCACCGGATCCCCGGTGCCGTGGAGCAGGGTGAAGGGCGGATACTTTTTCCCCTCCGTGACACGGCAAACGGGACTGTAAAGGCGCATCACCTCGTCCCAGACGGTATCGTCCGGGCCGAAATAGCCGGTCATGGCCTCCCGGATCCCGGGCCAGTCCTTCAGATGATCGAACAGGGCTTTAAGATCGGTGGGCGCGAAGCAGGCGATCACGCCGCACACGCTGTCGCTCATATCGGCATATTCCGCTGTCTTAAGATCGGGATCGTCCCCGGTGAGCCCCAGAAGACACACGGTGTTTCCGCCGGAGGAAGTGCCGAAAGCCAGGATCCTGTCCGGGTCCACGGCATACTCCGCCGCGTGAGCGCGCAGGAAACGGACGGCGCATTTCACATCCTTCAGGAAAGCGGGGAACACATGGCCGTCCCGGGCGCTGCGGTGGGACACAGTGGCCACGGTGAAGCCTTCCTCCGCGTACCGGGACAGCATCGGGAGCTCATATCCCAGGTTGGGCGTGGTCCAGGAACTGCCCTGCACGAACAGGATCGTGGGACGCGGCGCGATCCGCGTGCGGTCGTCCCTGGGCGCCCAGGGCACGATCAGGGTCATCTCCTGGCCGTTGTTTGAATAGCGGATATGTTCAAGCACCTCGGCCTGGCCTTTCAGGGCCGGGTTCATGGGCAGCACGGGGATGGAAGCGATCATCTTTGGGCCTCCTCATGATCAGCATGATACCGCAAGGGTAAAACATTTCGGCCGGATAGTCAATACCGAGCAGGATTGCAATCCCAACGCATTTAAGATAAAATCAACGTAAGAGCAAAAAGGATCGGGAGGAAAAGGAGCATGGATCAGATCGTCATCGGGGTCAAACGCAGGGGGCGCCCTTCCGAGAAGATCATCCGGGGA
>CACZOZ010000220.1:0-9763 GCA_902782865.1 uncultured Eubacteriales bacterium | reverse complement strand
CCCTCGTCGGCCATGTTGGATACCACGGCGGCGGCGAAGAGCTCGGGATCACAGTCGATCATGCGGTCGAACAGGAACACTTCCACGCCCTGCTCCTGAGCGTCACGGAGCACCGCGTCCCAGCCGGTGGTCTCGGCGGCGGAGATCAGCAGGTAGTCCACGCCGTCGGTGATGAACTGGCGGGCGGCGCTGAGCTGTTCGTCGTTCTTGATGCTGTAGAAGGTCTTGGCTTCATAGCCGTTCTCGGCGGAGAACACGGTCTCGAAGTCCTTCACGTTCGCCTCGCGGTAGCCGGACTCGGACGGGGGGTTGTTCACGATGCCCACCTTGATGCCGTCAGCCAGGGCGGCGGTCACGGCGAGGGACAGCGCGAGGATCAGGACCAATGCCAACAGTTTCCTCATAATGATACCTCCGTTAAAATATTGTCGACTAGGCTCAATGCCTGTTGTGACCATTATAGGCGGGGGATGTCATCATGAAAATACACAGGCCTGCCGATATGGTTGAAAATCATCTGGAAAAGGAACGCGCCCGGGGGGCGGAAGTTGAATATTTTACTTTTCCGGTGGATTTTTTTCCTCCGCGGCGCGCCTGAAGTCGCTGGGAGTCACGCCGGTGTGCTTCTTGAACAGGTAGCTGAAGTAGTGGGCGTCGTTGTAGCCCACCTCCCGGGCGATCTGGGAGGATCTCAGGGCCGTGGTGGTGAGCAGCTCCCGGGCCTTGCCCAGCCTCAGGGCGGTCAGGTACTGGGTGAAGGTGAGCCCGGTCTCCTGGGAGAACAGCGTGGAAAAATGGCTCTGGGACACGTGCACCTCGTCTGCCACGTCCTGGAGCATCAGGTTCGGGTCGGCGTACCGCTCGCTTAAGAATCGGCGCGCCTGGCTCACCACGCCGCTGCCGGGGCCCATGCCGCAGCGCGCCCGGAAGGCGATGGCCCGGCGCACCAGGCCGCTCAGGCGGTGCAGCCCGGCCTCGCCCTCGGCCCTCAGGGCGTCCTCCACCATGCCGTCCGGCAGCTCGCTTTTCACGTCGCCCCCGGCCTCGGCGATCATGCGCCGAGCGGCCAGCGGGGCGGCCACCCGCAGATAGCCCAGGGCCAGGGCGGGATCCATGGACGCGGCGTATCCCGCCATGACCTTTTCCACGTCCTCCTCCGAGGCGTACTGCAGCCGCTCATTGAGCGGGCTCAGGTCCCCTTCGGACAGCCCGGCGCCCTGGGCCGCTGCCTCATCCACGCCGGCGATGCGCCTGCCCCGATGCCCGGCGGCGGTCTCCAGGTGCCTCACGTGCCGGGCGGACTGCATGCTCCGCCGCACCAGATGGTAGTCGTCCACCGTTTCGCCCACGGCGAAGAGCAGTTCCTTCTGGCCCAGCAGCTCCGGCAGGCGGATGGCGGAATTGGCGAAGGAATAGGCCCGCTCCTCGGTGTCCGCGTGGTTGTCGCCCATCACCAGGGCCCGGGCCCCGTGGGGGGCGCCGCAGGTGAGCACGCCCCCGCCGCTCATCTCGGCCAGGGCGCACAGGGCGGCCCGGCAGGCGGCGCGCTCATCGTCCGCCGCCTCGAAGGAGATATCGATCACCGCGTAGCAGGGGGCGGCCAGGTTCACCCCCAGGGCGCGCATCTGTTTGAGCAGCGCGTCGTCGTCCGCCGGGTCCCCCTCGTCGGTGAACAGGGAGGAGAGCAGCTTGTCCCTGAGGAAGCGGTTGCCGTGGGAGATGCTCTGCCTCAGGGCGCTCAGGCGCTCCCGGTCCCGCTGCTTTTCCTCGATCTCCGCCCGGGCGCGCTGCAGCGCCTGCCGCAGTTCCGCGGAGGTGACGGGCTTGAGCAGGTAGTGCCTCACCCCCAGGGCCATGGCCTTCTGGGCGTAGGCGAAATCGTCATAGCCGCTCAGGATGATCCTCTCCACCCAGGGCATGGTCCTTTGGACTTCCTCGCACAGCCGGATGCCGTCCATGAAGGGCATGCGGATGTCCGTCAAAAGGATGTCCGCCCCCAGGTCCCGGATCATGGGCAGGGCCATCTCGCCGTCCGGCGCCTCGCCCACCAGCAGGAAGCCCTCCTCCTCCCAGGGGAAGGAGTTCCTCAGGCTCTCCCGGATGGCGATCTCGTCATCCACGAGAAACACTTTCATCATGCTCCAGCTCCTCCTTTCCCCGCACGGGCACGGTGAATGTGACGATCGTCCCCGTATCGTCCGATGTGATGACGAGGCCCTCGTCCCGCCGGTAGTACAGCCTCAGCCGCTGGTCCACGTTCCTCAGGCCGAAGCCCTTGCCCTCGGGATCCGAAAGCACGCCCGGCCCGGCGGCCTCGGCATCAAGGGACCGCCGCACATCCTCGAGCCTGTCGGGGCCCATGCCCTTCCCGGTGTCGGTGACGGCAAAACAGATCTCGTCCCCGTCCCTCCGGGCCGTGACGCGGATGGTGCCGCCCCCGCGCCGGGCCTTGATGCCGTGGTACAGGGCGTTTTCCACAAGGGGCTGCAGTATCAGCTTGGGCACCCAGGCGTCCTTTAAGTCCCCCTCGGATGTCACTTCGTAATTGAGGATGTCCCGGTAGCGGATCTTCTGGATGCTCAGGTAGGCCTCCGCGTGCCTGAGCTCCTGCCCGGCCGGGATCCAGTCCGCGCCGGCGGACAGGGAGATCCTGAAAAAGTCGCTCAGGCTGCGGGTGAGGCGGATCACGTCCTCCGCCTTCCCGGATTCCGCCTGCCACACGATGGTATCCAGCGTGTTGTACAGGAAATGGGGATTGATCTGGGCCTGCAGCGTGCGCATCTCCGCCTTGGCCAGGTGCTCCTGCTTGAGCCTGTTCTGCTCGATCAGGCCTTCCAGGCGCTCCGCCATCGTGTTGATCCTGCCCGCCAGGGTCTTGAGCTCCGTCACGTCCACTTTGCTCACCCGCTCCCCGAAACGGCCCTCGGCGATGCGCCCCACGGTCTCCTCCAGCCGCGTGAGGGCGTCCCCGATCGCCCCGGTCAAGCGCCTGGTGGCGGTGCGGGTCCAGATGAGGGCGAAGATGAGCAGCAGGATCTCGGCCGCCGCCGATCCCAGGAGCACTTCCCGGATGCGGCGGCTGGCCTCCGCGGCGCTCTCGATCTCCTCGGCCAGGAAGGCGTCGATCTTGTCGCCCACCAGCTCACCCACCTGCCACACCTCGTCCACCACGGCCTCGATCTGGCTCACGGGCCGCTTTTGGGCCATGCCGTCGCGGATCTCGTCCGCGTAGTGCTCCAGGGTGTCCATCGTGCGCCGGGCCACGGTGAGCTGCACGGCCCCGCTGCCCTGGGAATTTTTGAGCAGGTCTTCCAGGGTGCCGTCGATCGCGCGGATCTTCTCCTCCACGCCGCTGGAGGGGTAGTCCGTCCGCCCGGCGGTGACGCTGAACAGGTCCCGGGCCAGTTCCGTCTCCACCACCGGCTTGATCCGGGCTGCGGTGTCCATCCGGCGGATCATGCCCTGGTACCGGTCGGTGTAGACCAGCATGAGGATGAGGCCGGTCACCACGGGGATGACCAGCAGCGCGGCGACGGACCATACGTTCCGCCGCACCGCGGCGGCGATGCTGGTGGGTCTTCTCGTCCGCATAGATCAGAATCCCTCCACCGCCGGGTCATTGAGGTCCTCAAGGTCGCTGAACGCGCTCTCCACGGGGTGGGACACTTTGGGTATGCTGCGGCCGCCCACCAGGCCCTGCACCAGGCTCATCACCGATCCGCCCAGGGCCGGGGTGCACTGCACGATGCAGTTGACTTTCCCCGCCTTGAGGGCGTCCACGGCTTCCTTTTCCCCGTCCACCGAGATGAGCAGGATGTCCTGCCCCGGCCGGATGCCGCTTTTTTCCATCACGTCCACGGCCCCCAGGGTCATCGAGTCGTTGTGGGAATAGATCACGTCGATCCCGTCCGGGCCGAATTCTTCCAGCAGCGCCGTCATGCACTCCTCGCCCTTGGAGCGCAGGAAGTCCCCGGAGATGGAGGCGACGACGGTAAAGCGCGGATCCTCTTTGATCACGTCCATGAAGCCCCGCTGCCGGTCCCGCATGGGCGTGGAGTCGATGGTGCCGCTGATCTCCGCGATATCCATGTGCTCCGCGCCCACAGCGTCCGCCTTTTTGATCAGGTATTCCCCCGCCCGGCGGCCCTCGGCGTAAAAGTCCGCGCCCACGTAGGCGGTGTAGAGCGTGTCGTCTTTGGTCTCGATCATCCTGTCCATCAGGATCACCGGGATCCCGGCCTCCTTCGCCTCCCGGAGCACGTTGTCCCAGCCGGTCTCCACGATGGGGGAGAACACGATCACGTCCACCCGGCTCGCGATGAAGGAACGGATGGACTTGATCTGCATCTCCTGCTTCTGGTTGGCGTTCTCCATCATCAGGGCGAAGCCGTAGGCCTCCGCCGCGCTCACCATGCTGGCGGTGTTGGCGATCCGCCAGGAGCTCTCCGCGCCCAGTTGGGAAAAGCCCACCACCACGGAGCCGTTGTCCTTCGTCTCCGGGGCTTTCTCCGGGGCGCACCCTGAAAGGAGCAGGCATATGAGTGCCAGTAAAAGGGAAAAGATCCTTAAGCGCACAGCGTATCACCATCCGTTCCAGATACGAAAAAGCTCTGTTTAAGTTCCGTCCCGCCTATGATAGCACATTTGCCCCGGGAAATACAGGTTTTTTCTGTTCACGACAGCGGCGGCTGTGATAGAATAGACCGACGAGTTTTCTTTAGGAGGTATCATCCCGTGATCAAAGAGTTTGTCACCCTCAGTGAGGAGAGGAAAGTCACCCTCACCTGCTACCTGGAGGAGACCAAAGGGGAATTCGGTGCCGTCGATCAAAGGCCCGCGGTGCTCATCCTGCCCGGCGGCGGGTATCATTTCTGCTCCGACCGGGAGGCCGATCCCGTGGCCTTCCCGTATCTGAGGGCCGGGTACCACGCCTTCATCCTGCGCTATTCCCTCAACGATCAGGCCGTCTGGCCCCGGCCCCTGGAGGACTACGAGGAGGCCATGAGCCTCATCCGCGCGAACGCCGGTGTTTGGCACGTGGTCCCGGACCGGATCGCCGTGATCGGCTTTTCCGCCGGCGGGCACCTGGCGGCCTGCGCGGCGACCATGTCGCGCAACCGCCCCAACGCCGCCATCCTGGGCTACCCGGTCATCGACGGGCCCTGCGCGAAGGATTATCTCGCCTCCGCGCCGGACGTGCCCTCCCACGTGGACGCAGCCACCTGCCCCTGCTTTGTGTTCGCCACCCGCACGGACAATCTGGTGCCCGTGGAGAACAGCGTCCATCTGATCGACGCGCTGTGCCGGAACGATATAGCCTTCGAGAGCCACATCTATTCCAACGGCGGCCACGGCCTCACCACGGGGGAGGAGGGACTCAACTACGGCGCCTTCTCCGGCCGCTATCCGAAGTGGGTGGAGGACAGCATCTCCTGGCTGGGCGACATGCTGGGCGGCGTCTCTCCCTCCGCCGGCCTCACGCCTCCGAGGTTCGGCCCCAAAGTGAACGGGGACCGGGACGGCACGCTCGGTTTTGAGTGCACCTTCAAACACCTTGCCGCCTTCCCCGAGGCCATGGAAGCGATCCGCGAAACGCTGCCCGGCATCGAGGACAGCGTTCCCTCCGCCGCCCTCCACGTGATCCGCCTGTGCGACCGGCTGTGGGACTATAAGGGGGACCCGGAAAAGCTTAAGGCGCTGGAGGAAAAGCTCAGGAGCATCCCAAACAGGCTGTGAATGATACAGCAAAAAAACGCCGCCCGGCCATCGAGCCGGGCGGCGTGTTTATGGTGCGTGTTTTACTCTTTGACCACGAAATCCTCATTCGTCAGCTCGTTGTATTTGCCCCTGGGCACGTAGTGGGTGTGCAGGTACTCGTGGGAGAGGTGGCATCCGGGGGCGCCCCACTCCTTGTAGAACTCGATCACGGCGGGGTTCTCGTGGGACTTGCGCAGGGGTTTGCGCTCATCTTCCTTATAGATGGCCTCCAGGCGCTTTTGCCGCACCACGGAATACTCCTCCCGCGGGCGGGGCTGGCCGCCGCCGGTGATGCAGCCGCCGGGGCAGCCCATGACCTCGATGAAGTGGTAGGGGCTCTTCTCGTCCCGGATCTGGTCCATCAGCTTGCGGGCGCCCTCGAATCCGCTGGTCACGGCGATGCGCACCTCGAATCCCTCGGCGGCCTTCCACTCGGGCTTCACGTTCTCCAGTTTGATGGTGGCTTCCTTGATCTGATCGAGCCCCACGATGGGGGACACATGCAGGTCGGGGAAGGGCAGCTCGCGCCCGGTCACGATCTCATACACCGTGCGCAGGGCGGCCTCCATCACGCCGCCGGTGACGCCGAAGATGTCCGCCGCGCCGGAGGACAGCCCCAGGGGCGCGTCGAATGCCTCCTCGGGCAGGGACAGAAAGTCGATGCCCATGGCCTTGATCATGTCGCCCAGCTCCCGGGTGGTGAGCACGGCGTCCACGTTGGGCACGCCGTCATTTTGAAGCTCCGGCCGCGCGCACTCGGTCTTCTTGGCGGTGCAGGGCATGACGGACACCACATACATGTCCTCGGGCTTTTTGCCGAGTTTCTTCGCGTAATAGCTCTTGATCACCGCGCCGAACATCTCGTGGGGGCTCTTGCAGGTGGACAGATGAGAGAGCTGATCCGGGAAATTGTGCTCGATGAACTGGATCCAGCCGGGGGAGCAGCTGGTCATCATGGGCAGGGTGGCCACGCCGCCGGAGAGCACTTTTTTGAACCTCTCCAGGAACTCCGTGCCCTCCTCCAGGATGGTCAGGTCGGCGCTCCAGTTGGTGTCGAACACCGCGTCGAAGCCCATGCGCCTGAGGGCCGCGGCCAGGCGCCCGGTCTCGCAGCAGCCGGCCGGCAGGCCGAAGCACTCGCCGATGCCCACGCGCACGGCGGGGGCGGGCTGCACCACCACGTATTTGTTCGGGTCGGAAAGGGCTTCGAGCACCCGGGCCTTGTGGCTGGTCTCCTTCAGGGCGCCCGTGGGGCACACCACCACGCACTGGCCGCAGAAGGTGCAGGCCGTGGAGCCTAAGGGCAGGCTGAAGCCGGGGGTGATCACGGTGTCGAAGCCCCGGTTCTCTGCCGTGAGGATGGAGGTGGTCTGGATATTGCGGCACACCGATACGCAGCGGCGGCACAGGATGCACTTGTTGGGATCCCGGGTGATGGACTCGCTCACGTCCAGGGGCTTGAGACGGCGCTCGCCCTCGTAGGGGGAGTCCTCCACGCCCAGCTCGCGGCCCAGGGCCTGGAACTCGCAGTCCTGGTTGCGGGAGCAGGTCAGGCACTTCTTGTCGTGATTGCTCAGCAGCAGCTCGTACATGGCCTTGCGGGCTTCCCGCACCCGCAGGGCATTGGTCTGGATCACCATGCCGTCCCGGGCCTCCACCACGCAGGCGGCCTGCAGGTTGCGGGCCTTGGGGCTCACCTGCTCCACCACACAGATGCGGCAGGCGCCGTATTTGTGGATGCCGGGCATGTAGCACAGCCGGGGGATGTGGATATTGTTCAGGTCCGCCGCCTCCATGATGGTGCTGCCGGCGGGGGCGGTACATTTTTTGCCGTTGATGGTGAGTGTGATGTCTGCCATTGTACTTACCTCCTGTCGCAGCGCAGGCAGCGGCTGGCTTCCGCGCGGGCGTCCAGCTCGTGCATGCCCAGATTGCGTTCACGGAAGCTGCCCACGGCCTCCTCCGCGTCCACCTGACGGGTCAGGAACCGGTTATGGGGCACGATGTCCCCTTCGATGTGGTAGTCGGTGATGGCCTGGTCGAAGCCCTTGAAGAGCTCGCCCTTTCCGCCCAGGTACCTGTCGATGCCCGCGGCGGCCACCTTGGCCTCCGCCACGGCGTTGACGATGTCCTCCGGCCCGCGGTGAGCGTCGCCGCCCACGAATACGCCGGGCATGGAGGTGGCCTGGGTGTACCGGTCCGCCGCCACGCGCGTGCCGTTCAGGTTCAGTTTGCCCTTGAGGAAGTGGGTGTCCGGGGTCTGGGAGATGGCCGCGATCAGCACGTCGAAGTCCTCGGTGACGGTCCTGCCGCTGGGCACGGGCGTGCGGCGGCCGGACACGTCGAAGCCGCCCAGGTTCTGCTTCATCAGCACCACGGACTTGAGCTTCCCGTCCTCGCCCTTAAGCTCCACGGGGTTCACCAGGGTGCGCAGCTTCACGCCCTCTTCCAGGGCGTCATGGATCTCGGCCTTGTCGGCGGGCATGTCCTCCTGCTCGCGGCGGTAGAGGATCACCACTTCCTTCGCGCCCAGGCGCACCGCCGTGCGGGCGGAGTCGATGGCGGTGTTGCCGCCGCCCACGATGGCCACGCGCTTGTCGGTGAAGTCCAGGTCATTCTTGAGGAAGCGTCGCTTGAGGAAGTCCAGGCCGTGATACACGCCGTCCAGTTCCTCGCCGGGGATGCGCAGTTTCAGCGCCTTCTGGGCGCCGATGGCGATGAACACCGCGTCATACTTCTCATACAGGGAGCGGAAGGAGATATCGTCGCCCACCTTGGTGTTGAGGATGATGTTCACCCCCGCCCGCTCGATATTGTGGATCTCCCGCTCCAGGATGTCCTGGGGCAGGCGGTAGTCCGGGATGCCGTAGGTCATCACGCCGCCGGCGCGGTATTCCGCCTCGTAGATGTCCACCCCGTAGCCCAGGCGGGCCAGGTAATAGCCGCAGGTGAGGCCGGAGGGGCCGGCGCCGATGATGGCCACCTTCTTGTCAAGATGCGCGGCGGGCTTCAAGTCCTCATCGGAGGGGAAGCCCAGGCGGTAGGCCCAGTCGGTGGCGAAGCGCTTGAGCTCGCAGATGTTCATGGCCTCGTCCACGGTGCCGCGGCGGCAGCGCCTCTCGCAGGGATGCGTGCACACGCGGCCGCAGATGCCGCTCATAGGATTGTCCCGGAGCATCACCCGGGCGGCGCCCATGTAGTCGCCGGTGGCGATCAGGCTCATGTAGCCGGGGATGTTGATGCCGGCGGGGCAGGTGTTCTCGCAGGGGCTGGACACCAGGTCGCCGCACACGCCCGCGACGCACTTGTGCTTGAGGATATGGTCCTCATACTCCTCCCTGAAGAAGCGGATGGTGGACAGCACCGGGTTGGGCGCGCTCTGGCCCAGGCCGCACATGGCGGTGTCCTGGATGATGCGGCCCAGCTTCTCCAGCCGGTCGATGTCGCACAGGCAGCCCTGGCCGGAGCAGATGCGCTCCAGGATCTCCAGCATGCGCTTGGTGCCCACGCGGCAGGCGGTGCACTTGCCGCAGCTCTCCTCCTGGATAAAGTCCAGGTAGAACCGGGCGGTGTCCACCATGCAGGTGTCCTCGTCCATGACGATCAGGCCGCCGGAGCCGATGATGGAGCCCAGCGCCGCCAGGGACTCATAGTCCAGCGGCGTGTTGATATAGTCCCTGGTGATGCAGCCGCCGGAGGGGCCGCCGGTCTGGGCCGCCTTGAAGGCCTTGCCTCCGGGGATGCCGCCGCCGATGGCGTAGATCATCTCGCTCAAAGGCGTGCCCATGGGCACTTCCACCAGGCCCGTGTTCACGATATTGCCCGACAGGGCGAACACCTTGGTGCCCGGGCTCTTGTCGGTGCCAACCGGGCGGAACCAATCCGCCCGGTGCAGCATGACGGCGGGCACGGTGGCCAGGGTCTCCACGTTGTTCAGGTTGGTGGGCTTGTCGAACAGGCCGTGCTCCACCGTGCGGGGCGGCTTCACGCGGGGCATGCCGCGCTT
>CACZOZ010000219.1:0-4145 GCA_902782865.1 uncultured Eubacteriales bacterium | reverse complement strand
CCGATCTTCACATTCGCCTTGGAGTAGCAGATGGAGTTCCTGATCTGCTCAAAGGCACGGCCGGCGCCGAAAACGGCGAAGGTGCTCGCGAACACCGTGTATCCGCAGTGGGAAAGCGCGGCGGAAGCGGTCATCATGTTGCCCTCGGCGATGCCGAAATTGTAGAACCGGTCGGGATGGGCGTCGGCGAAAAAGGCCGTCATCGTCGCGTGCGCCAGGTCGGCGTCGCACACCAGCACCTTCTCATTCACGTCCCCGAGCTTTTTCAATGCCTCGCCGTAAGCGATGCGGGTCGATTTCTTTTCAGCCATATTCACACCTCCAGCTCGCGTATCGCCGTTTCGTAAGCCGCCTGATCCATCGGCTTGCCGTGCCAGCCCACCTGATTTTCCATGAAGGAAACGCCCTTGCCCTTGATCGTGTTGCAGCAGATGAAGCGGGGCTTGCCTGAGGTGGGCCGCTTGAGCGCTTCGGTGATGGCGTCCACGTCGTGGCCGTCCACGGTGATGGTCTCCCAGCCGAAGGCTTCATACTTCGCGCAGATGTCGCCCAAATCCATGACCTTGTCATTGGGGCCGTCGATCTGAAGGCCGTTGTGGTCCAGTAGGATCGTCAGGTTGTCCAGGTGATAATGGGCGGCCGCCATGGCGCTCTCCCAGATGATGCCTTCCTGGCTCTCACCGTCGCCGGTGACGCAGTATACCTTGAAATCATGGCCCGGCCGCTTGCCCGCCAGGGCAAAGCCCACCGCCCAGCTGGCACCCTGTCCCAGGGAACCGGTGCTGGCGTCGATGCCGGGGCACTTGTTCATATCCGGATGGCCCTGCAGGAAGCTGCCCAGCTGGCGCAGGTTTTTGAGCTCCTCCCGGGGGAAGAATCCCTTGTCCGCCAGGATGGCGTAAAGGGTCGGGCAGGCATGCCCTTTGCTGAGCACGAAGCGGTCCCTCTCGGGCCATTTGGGATCCTTGGGGTCATAGCGCATGACGTTCTCGTAGAGGGCCTGGAGCATCTCCACGCAGGAGAGAGATCCGCCCGGATGACCGGACTGGCACGCGTAGAGCATATCCAGCACATCCCGCCGGTACTGCCGTGCCTTCAAAGCCAGATTCTGATCCATTTTTTTGCCTCTTTCCGTGTAATATTATTCAAAAGCAGCTCTCAGCCCTTGACCGCGCCGGCAGTCAGGCCCGCGACGAGCCGTTTCTGAGCGAAGAAGAACATGACGCAGACCGGGATGACCGTGATGATCCCGCCCGCGGTGATCAGATCCCACTGCACGCCCAGCTGGCCCACCAGCATCTTGAGCGACACGGGGATCGTTCGGCTGTTCTCGTTGGTGAACAGTACCGCGAAGGTATACTCGTTCCAGCTCTGCATGAAGATGTACACACCGGTGGCCAGCAGGCAGGGCAGAAGCACCGGAAGCACGATCTTGATGAAGGCCTGGGCCCTGTCGGCGCCGTCGATCATGGCCGCTTCCTCCATGGACAGGGGCAGGTCATTGAGGTAGCCGTTGAGCAGCCAGACGGAGAAGGGGATGGTAAAGGTGGTATAGCTCAGCACCAGGGACGCCGGGGTGTAGAGCAGCTTCAACTGCCGCATGATCGTGAACAGCGGGATCAGGAGCAGCACCGTCGGAAACATGTTGTTGGTCAGGAACAGGATCATCAGGGGTTTCCGGCCCACGAAACGGAACCGGGAGAACGCGTAGGCCGCCAGGGTGGATACCGCCAGGGACACCAGGGTGGTGATGACGGCCACGATGAGGCTGTTCTTCATGGGATGCAGGAAATTGTACTGGCCGAACAGGTGCTCGTAAGCCTGGAAGGAAGGATGGGTGGGCCAGTAGATCACCTTGACGGAGTGGAGCTCATCCGGCAGCTTCAGGCTGGTGATGAATGTCCAGTAGAAGGGGAACAAAAGGTAGATCAGGAACAGGATCAGCGGGATCCACAGAAGGAAGACCCGGGAGATGTTCTTTTCGCCGATCAGGCGCTCGGAGCCGGTATTCTTTTTCATTTTCTCAGCCCTCCTGATCCTTGAAAGTGCTGCGCAGATAAGGGATGGAAGCCAGAAGCAGGATCAGCATCAGCATGATGGCCATGGCGCTGGCGTAACCCATATCCAGGGCGTTGGCTTTCTTGTAGATGTAGACGCTCAGGGTCTGTGTCGCGTAGGCGGGGCCGCCCTCGGTCATATTGAAGATCACGTCCACCGAATTGGCCACCCAGATGATCCTGAGCATGGTGGTGACGAAGATCGTGTTGCGCAGGCTGGGGATCGTGACGTAGAACAGCTTCTTGATGCCGGTGGCGCCGTCGATGTCGGCGGCCTCATACAGGTCATAGGGGATGCCCTGCAGGCCCGCCAGGATCATCAGGGCGAAGAAGGGGATGCCCTGCCAGACGATGGTGACGATCACGGAGGGCAGGGCCGTATCGGTCCTGGCCAGGAAGGCGATCTTGTCGCTGGTGATATGCAGCTTCATCAGCAGGTCGTTGATCACGCCGTAGTTGCCGTCGAACATCCAGCTCCACATCAGAGCGATCAGCACGCCGGGGGTCACCCACGGGATCAGGCTCACGGCCCTCGCCACGCCGCGGCCGCGGAAATTCTTGTTGAGCACCAGGGCCAGCATGAACCCGAACACGAACTGGAACCCGACACCGAAGAACACCCACAGGAGCGTCCTTACAAGGGAGCTCCAGAAGACACTGTCCCCGAACAGCTTGACGTAGTTGTCAAGGCCGATGAAACCGATCTTCTTGGGCCGCGTCAGATTGTAGCTCTGAAAGCTCATGCTGACGGCGTTGATGATGGGCACGATCACCACCGAGAAGATGATGAGCAATGCCGGCGCCAGGAGAAGGTAGGGCCAGATGCCGCTGTGCATCTTTCTTTTTCGACGCATCTCCATAACTGATGACTCCTTATCGATTTTTTAAGGCGTTTGGAGCCCTGAAAAAAAGGATGCGGGACGGTCATCCCTTTTTTCAGGGCTCCGCGCCGGGTTTGGCCCCGGCGCGAAGCGGATGAGTTTACTCAGCCCACAGGGCAGCCTGCAGGGTCTTCATGCACTCTTCAGCGGTGATCTGCCCGAGCAGAGCCTGCTGGATGGTGGAAGGCCAGTTGCTGATCCACTCGGTGGTGGTATCCAGCACGGGCAGGATGCCGGCCACGGGGGAACCTTCGATGGACACCTTCATGAAGGGATTGCTCTGGAAGTGCTCCAGGGCCTGGACGCGGGCAGCCACGGGCACGTTGCCGGTGACGGTGCACCAGGTCTCCTGGCCCTTGCCGGTGGCCAGATAGGCCATCCACTCAAAGGCGGCTTCTTTGTTCTGGCAGGAATTGAACATGACGGTCTCGGTGTCGCCCATGCTGGTCCACTGGCCCACGCCCGCGGGGAACACGAAGGCAGCCACGTCATCGCCGAACAGCTCCATCATCTGGGCGGAAGAGCCGATGTGATGGATGGTCATGGCGGTCAGGCCGGACTTGAAGTTGTCGATCACCTGAGCGAAACCGTCGTTGGGAGCGGTCTCGGGAGCATAGCCGTTCTTGTACAGGTCGATGTAATCCTGCATGCCCTTGATGGCACCTTCGGAATCCAGGTGCTGCCAGTCGCCGCCGCCGGCGTAGATGAAGCAGCCCCAGGGCTCCTGGCCGCCGTTGGAGCCGCGCATACCGAAGCCGTACACGTCGGTCTTGCCGTCGCCGTCGGTGTCACGGGTCAGCTTGGCGCAGGCATCGAGGAACTCTTCGTAGGTGGTGGGCACGGTCACGCCGGCCGCCTCGAACATGGAGGGACGATAGTACACGTACAGGACCTGGGTGTTCCAGGGCATGACGTAGATGCTGTCCTCGCCACCGGCGGTGCGCATGGTCTCGTACAGGCTGTCATTGATCTGGGCCTTGTCTTCCCAGGCGTTCAGGTACTCGTCCAGGGGCGCCAGCAGGTCGTTGCCCACGAAGGACGGGGTCGCGGTGAGCTTGAAGGTGGACACGTCGGGGCCGCCGCCGCCGATCGCCGCGGTCAGCAGATTGCCGCTGTAGCTGCCGCCGTCCCAGGGATACTGCTCGCCCACGACGGTGATGCCCTTGCCGTTGGTGGCGTTGAAGTCAGCGATCATTTCCTGCATGGT
>CACZOZ010000218.1:0-4525 GCA_902782865.1 uncultured Eubacteriales bacterium | reverse complement strand
GTGATCCAGGCCGCCGGGGTCCGGGGTAGTCAGGGTCCACACCGGGGCGCATTCCCGGCCCTTCCTGATGCGATGGGTATGAAACGTCCTTTCCATTCAAATATCACCTTCCGCTGCCGGCCCGAACAGGGGCCCCGGTCACAGGCGGCGGGCCGCTTCCACGCACCACCGGATCCTTTCCTCCGGCAGCTCGTCGTGGATCGAGCAGTCCGCCCCCAGGATATAGCCCCGCTTGCCGCCCTGCAAAATGAAGTTTTCGCACTCCCGCTCGATCCCCGCCCGGTCCAGGGTGTACAGGTCCGTCCCGGGCCGGTTGTCGAACCCGCCCCACACCGTGCACCCGAAATGGGCCTTGGCCTCGGAAATGTCCATGATGTCCATGTACCGGGAGAAGGAGACCACCGGCGCCTTGTAGTCCGCCCACACCTCCAGGCGGTTGGGCACTTCTTCCCAGGCGCAGAAGTGGATGGCGTTCATATCGCTCAGGGCATTGGCCGTATCCAGCACGGCCCTGTCGCTCGGGGTAACGAAGGCGCGGTATTCCTCATAGGTGAAGCGATCCTTCTCACCGTTCTGCACGCTGTAAAAGATCCCGTCGACGCCCGCTTCTTCCAGCACGCCCTTCACCAGCGCCTTCTGGTCCTCCGCCGCGGCGGCGCAGGCGTTTTTCATCGCCTCCGGGTCCTCCCGTATAAGGCGCATCATGGCCGGGTAGCCGATCTTCAAACGGATGCAGCTCAAAGGCACGAACACCAGGTACAGCGTGACGCAGCCCTTCCCCAGGGCCCCGACCACCCGGCGGGCGCGCTCGATCTGGCCCCGGATGAAGGGATCCCGGGGCCCCAGGGGCTCGGCCTTATACAGGTCGGCGGCCTTCATGTCCGGGGAGAGCACCGGGCAGGGCCAGCCGAAATACTTGTCCCCCGACAGCTTCATGAAATCCACGTCCGTCGCGCGGTAAAAGCCGGCCTGGACTTCAGCGAACTTCTCATCGTCCCCCCAGTACCGGGGCGGCACATGCTTCCACATGCACACCGGCACATGGTCCACTTCCTCTCCGCGGAACGCCGCGGTGACACGCTCTCTTTTATCCATATGTTTTCCCCACACATCCGGGCGGAAGCACGCCTTATCCTGCGGGGCCCGCCCCACATATACAAATGTATGTTTCATTCATATTCTATACCGGAAAAAGCCAAATTGCAAGGCGTCAGACGGGCGGAGGTAAAAAAAATCCGCCGTTCACCGCCCGGCGGAGCCCGAGTCATCATTGACATGACGGGCTCATAAAGCATATTATAGAGAAAAGCTGTCAAAAATCGATCGGACCGGCCCAGAGCCTCCCCATGTGACCAGCGTTCCCCCTTCCCCGCCTGCCGGACCCAAAGCCGGCGGAGCCAGACGCGGAAAGGAGCCGTGAAAAATGACCGGCAAAGAGCAGGCCCCGGATCATTCCCGCGGGCGCCGCTTTAAGAACCGCCTGCGCAACACCTTCACCAACCCGTACAACATCATCACCCTGATCGCCGTGATCCTCCTGGCCTACCTGATCCTGGTGCCCCTGATCGAGATGATCAAGACCACCCTCACCCTGGCCCGGTCGGACTTGAGGCGCGTGAAGGGCGGCACCGAGGGCGAGTTCACCTGGTATTACTGGAACCGGCTCCTGTTCAGCGACGTGAGCCGGAACCTGTTCTGGATCCCCCTGCGCAACTCGCTGATCATCGCCCTGTCCACCAGCGCCCTGTCCATCACCATGGGCAGCCTGATCGCCTGGCTGATGGTGCGCACGGACCTGCCGGGAAAGAAGTTTTTCTCCCTGGCGGTGATCATCCCCTACATGCTGCCCTCCTGGTGCAAATCCATGGCGTGGCTGACCGTGTTCAGGAACGAGACCATCGGCGGGGCGGCGGGCTTTCTGAGCTACCTGGGCATCCGGTCGCCGGACTGGCTCGCCTACGGGCCCGTGGCCATCATCATCGTGCTGTCCATCCACTATTACGCCTACGCCTACCTGCTGGTGTCCGCCGCCCTGCGCAGCATCAACAGCGAGCTGGAGGAGATGGGCGAGATCGTGGGCGCGGGCAGGAGCCTGATCCTTCGGCGCATCACCTTCCCCCTGGTGCTGCCGGCGATCCTGAGCAGCATCATCCTCACTTTCTCCAAGTCCATGGGCACCTTCGGCGTGCCCTCCTTTCTGGGGCTCAAGGTGGGCTACTACACCATATCCACCTCCCTGTACAACACGGTGCAGAGCCAGAAAGGCATCAGCTTTTCCATCAGCCTGGTACTGATCCTGCTGGCGAGCGTCAACATCTTCATCAACCAGAAGCTCATCGGCAGCCGCAAAAGCTACGCCACCATCGGGGGCAAGGGCGCCCGCGGGACGCTCATCGGCCTGGGCGGATGGAAATGGCCCATCGTGGTGATCCTGTCGGCGTTCCTGCTCTTCGCGGTGGTGATGCCCCTGCTGGTCCTCCTGTACCAGACCTTCATGCTCAAGGCCGGCGACTACAGCCTGAGCAATTTCACATGGCACTACTGGCTGGGCGAGGCGGATCCCAATATATCCGACGGCCTGCCCGGGGTGTTCAGGTCGCCCCAGTTCTGGATGTTCGTGAAGAACACGCTCCTGCTCGTGGGCCTGACTTCCCTCATCGCCACCCTGTTCGGCCAGATGCTGGGCTACATCAACAGCCGGGGCCGCCGGCTCAGGAGCGGCAAGCTGGTGGAGCAGCTGGTGTTCATCCCCTACCTGATCCCCTCGATCGCCTTCGGCGCCATGTACCTGGCCATGTTCGCCACCCCCACGAAGGTGAACGTGTTCGGCCTTGACATCACCCTGATCCCCTCCCTGTACGGCACCTTCACCATCCTGGTGCTGGTATCCATCGTGAAGCACCTGCCCTTCGCCTCCCGGGCGGGCACCAGCAACATGCTGCAGATCAGCACGGAGCTGGAAGAGGCAGGCCAGCTGGCGGGGGCCGGCTTCGTGACCCGGTTCATGCGCATCGTGTTCCCCCTGGCCAAAAACGGCTTCATGAGCGGGCTGATGCTGATCCTGATCAGCATCATGAAGGAACTGGACCTGATCATGATCCTGATGACCCCCAGCCAGGCCACACTGCCCTACATGGCCTATACCTACTCCACCGGCGGCTTTCAGCAGCCCGCCAGCGCCGTGGCCATCGTGATGTTCGTGATGGTGTTCTTCTTCTACTGGATCGCCAACAAGTTCTTCGACGCCGACATCGCCGGCGGATTGGGAGGTTGAGACATGAGCCGCATCGTGCTGAGCCATATCAATAAATACTACGGGAACAACCACGTGCTCCGGGACGTGGACCTGACCATCGAGGACGGCGAGTTCATGACCCTGCTGGGCCCCAGCGGCTGCGGCAAGACCACCACGCTGCGGGTGGTGGCGGGCCTTGAGAAACCCCAGGAAGGCACCATCACCATGGACGGGCGCACCGTGGTGAACGCCAGGGAGCTGTTCTTCGAGCCGCCCTCCAAGCGCGGGCTCAACCTGGTGTTCCAGTCCTACGCCCTGTGGCCCCACATGACGGTGTTCGAGAACGTGGCCTTCGGCCTCAGGGTGGCCAGGATGAGCAAGGCGCAGATCCGGGAGCGGGTCACCGGCGCCCTTGAGCGCATGCAGATCGCCCAGTTCGAGAAGCGGTATCCCTCGGAACTGTCCGGCGGCCAGCAGCAGCGCGTGGCCATCGCCCGCGCCATCGCCGCCTCCCCGGGGCTGCTGCTGCTGGATGAGCCCCTGAGCAACCTGGACGCCAAACTGCGCATCGACATGCGCTCTGAGCTCAAGCGCCTGCACGAGGACATGGGCACCACGGTGATCTACGTGACCCACGACCAGGTGGAGGCCCTGACGCTGAGCACCCGCATCGCCATCTTTTTCGACGGGCACATCGAGCAGGCAGCCTCCCCCATGGACCTGTACCGCAACCCCGTTTCCCTGAAGGTGGCGGAATTCATCGGCAATCCCCGCATCAACCTGATCCGGGGCGGCGCCCGGGTGGAGAACGGGAAGATGACCGTGAACAGCGCCCTGGGCACCTTCGTTTACGACAGGGCCGATTTCACCGCCGAGGCGCCCTCCGGCGGCGCGTTCAAATGCGTCCTGGGCTTCAGGCCGGAACAGGTCCGCCTGAAAAAAGAGAGCGTGCCCGGCGCGGTGAAGGCCCGGGTGTACAGCTGCATGCCCGCCGGCTCGGAGACCCTCATCCAGCTGGCAGTGGGAGACAGCACCTTCCTGGCCAAGCGCCTGGGCATCAAGCACTACCGCACCGACGAGGAAGTCTTTCTCACCGTGGCTCCGGACCTGATCAATGTTTTCGCCGACGGGACCGGCCGCCTCGTCAAGCTGGCGGGCGCCGAGGACGACTGACGTCACCGACCCCGGAAGGGGTAAAAATATCATCATATCAAAGGAGGATGACCCATGAAAAAGATCCTGGCGCTGATCCTGTCCCTGATCATGATCCTCAGTGTTTCCGCCGCGGCC
>CACZOZ010000217.1:0-4702 GCA_902782865.1 uncultured Eubacteriales bacterium | reverse complement strand
GAGTTGACGCCCATGAACAGGGGGGCTTCGCCTTCACGGACGAAATCCCACATGTTCTTGTAGGTCTTTTCGCCCAGGTTGTTGAACATGAAGACCTTGTTCAGGGTCTGCAGGGCGAGAGGATACTCGTTGTTCTCCCTGGCCAGGCCTTCAGCCTCGGTCCAGTCCTTGGGCACGAAGTTGAGCAGCACGCCGGTATCCAGCATCTTGGACTGGATCTGGTTGCCGTCCTGGATCAGCGTCATGGAGAAGGTGTGGTTGGCGCCGTTCACATCTTCGGTCAGCTGATCGAAGATCTTGTTCTCTTTGGGCTGCTGCCAGTCCCAGTTGAGAGTATAGGTGGCGTCGATCTTCTGGAGCTCCTCCACGAAGAGGGGCAGCGCGGATTTGCCGCGGCTGGAGTTGCCCACGGCGTAGAAGTCCTTGCCGCTGGACTCTTCGATGGCTTTCTTGTACAGTTCCTCACGGGTCATGGTCTGGGCCTGGGCAATGATGTCGGCCACAGAATCCTCAGCAAAAGCGGAAACGCTCAGCAGACCGGCCAGCATGGCCAGCGCCATAAAGAATGCCAAAAACTTTTTCATGGAAATACCCCTTTCCTGAAATGTAATATTGGTGTGTTTCACCGGTGCGTATTATACAGCCGGACGCACAAAAAGTAAAGCGGAATTTATGAAAATTGCCCATAAAAAGGGAGTCGCATCCGCTTTTCCGGCCAAATGAAAAGAGCCTCCCCCGGCGGGAGAGGCCCTCATGACCGGAGCCGGGCGACGGCGGTCACTGACCGTTGGCGGCGAGATATTCCTCCAGGCACTGGCCTGTTTCCTTCATGCGCATACTGTGCTCTTTACCCACGTAGCGGTAATGCCACTCCTCCCCCAGGAATCCCGTGATGTCGTCCTTGTCGTCCGGATAGCGGAGGATGAAGCCGTATTCCCAGCAGTGGTTCACCATCCAGGCGTACTGGGCCGTATCCCCGAAGTCCGCCCCCTCCACATTCAGGTCGAAGGCCAGACCGGTGTGGTGCTCGCTGGTGCCGGGATCGGCCACATAGGCCCTGGCGGCACTGACGGCCTGCGCGTGGGTGCGGCCTTCGTTCTCATACTCGGCGATGCGGTTCTGCAGGATGCGCTTCTGCTCCTGAAAAGTGCGGTAGCACTCCCGGATCTTCCAGGGATAGATGCCCTGGGCGTGAGCCGCAGCCAGCATCTCCTTGAGGGCCCGGGCCGCCTCATCCACAGCTCTCAGGGACTGGCTGTTCAGGGTGATATAATCCTCATCGAACACATCCTTGAGATCCACCAGCCCCTTGGGCACGAAGGACTCGTCCACCGGATGGGTCTTGTTCACCAGGAGGGGCCATTCCCCCGCCAGGGTATCCACGGTGGTCAGGCTGTGAGCTTCCAAGGAATGGAGCATCTCCCACGTGAGCGGGCCCACCACGCCGTCGTTCCCCAGGCCGTGCTGGGCCTGGAAGGAGCGGACAGCCGACTGAGTGCCGGGCCCGAACTGGCCGTCCACCTCGCCTGAGTAAAAACCCAGATCCTTGAGGATCCGCTGGACCTCCCGCACCGTGTCCCCGGAAGCGCCGTTCGCGATATTCGCAAAGGGCGTCGCGGTCGGTTCCGGCGTGATGAGAGCGGGATCCCGCGTCACCGACATACCGTGGACCGTCGGGGTCAGGATGGGCGTTATCTGCGCCTCCGCCCGGATGATCTCCTCCTGCCGGGAGGATTCCCCGTTAAAATACATCATCGCGAAAACACTCCCCACTATGATGATCATGATAACGGCCAGCGCCGCGCGGCCGCCTCCGGCCCGGTCCTTCGCCATGACAGGTCCTCCTTCACAGAACTGACCGTATTATACCATGTTCCGCCCCGGTCAACAATACGCTACCAGATGAGCGACGCCAGATAAGCGACGGCGGGGATCGTGGCAAGGGAAAACAGCGTGGAGATCACCACCGTTTCCACGGCATAGGCGTGATCCTTGCCGTGGAGCTGGGCGTACACCGCCACATTGGATCCCACCGGGCAGGAGACGGCCAGCAGCAGCACCATTTTCATATCGTGCCATGCCGCCGGCAGCGGGGAGAGCAGCGCCAGAGCGATGAACGGCACCAGCACGAGCCTGACCGCCGAAACAGCATACAGCGACCGGCGGGTGAACATACGCTTTACATCCGTCTGTGCCAGATAGATGCCCACGGTGAACATGGCCAGAGGCGTATTGAGCGCCGTGACCGTCGACAGGGTATCCGTCACGATCGCGGGCAGCCTGATCCCCGAGGCGAACAGGATCAGGCCGATAAGCACCGCGATCACGAAAGGGGCCCTGATCAGTTTTCCGGGCTTGAGGCCCTCCCGGATGGGCTGACCGTTCATGATGGAGACGCCGTAGGTCCACTGGCCGATGTTCAGGAACGCGATGAACCCGGCGGCGTAAAAAACGGCTCCCTGCCCGAGGGAGGCGAGGATCAGCGGGATACCGAAAAAACCCGGATTTGAGAACGCCCCGGCAAAGGCCGCTATCGCGTCCTTCCTGAAAAAAGCCCGGGACACCAGGATGGACATGAGAAGCAGCGCCGCGGCGGTCAAAGTGCTGTAAAGCAGGCCCATCACGTGTTCGGGCGTCCTGTCCACCAGGAAACCGTTGATGATCACAGCCGGCAGCACCAGGTAGATCAGGATATTTCCCAGGGCCTTGCTCCCCTCCCGGGATATCTTCCCGCCCCTGAACAGCAGATATCCGATCCCCGCCAGGACGAACATCCTGACGATCTGCCGGGCCAGGATCAGCATAGTCTCCATTCCTCAGGACCTCCTCAGAAATACCAGACTTCTTTTACAGTTCCTTATACATCAGGATCTCGTCCCGCAGGGAACCGTCATCCATCTTCAGGGCGTGATGCCGCCTGCCGCTTTCGATAAAGCCGCATTTTTCATACAGCGCTCTCGCCCGCTCATTGTCCGCGACCGCTTCCAGATCGATCTGGCTGTAGCCCATCCGGGCCGCCAGTTCCGACAAATATCCGATCATGGCCCTGCCGATGCCCAGCCCCCAGTATTCCCTGTACAGGGCGATGCCCAGAGAGCACCGGTGACGGATCTTGCGCTTGTCCCCGGCCGGGCTCAGGGAACTGTTCCCGGCGACCGACCCATCCACCTCCGCGGCCATCATCACCGTGCCCGGAGCCTCAAGGATCCGGCCCAGGATCTCCCTTTCCTCCTCAAGAGTGTAGCGCACCTCGTCGGGATACCGCAGAAGGAACGGCGTCTCCCCCGCGATGGTCCTCATATACCGGAGCAGTTCCTCCGCGTCATCCGGCACCGCCGGGCGCAGCACGCAGGTCCGGCCGTCTTTCATGGTCACTGTTCTTTCCTCAAACTTCAATCCGCTCCGCCTCCTTCAGTCCTTTGGCGGAAATGCGTTGTAAAAAGCGCGCTCCCCGAAGGCTTTCTTTTTCGGCGCCTTCTTTTCGTCCTGTGCGATGCCCACGGGCAGGAAGCATACGAGCTCATACCCATCCGGCACGCCCAGGACCGCGGCCATTTTTTCGCCGATCCGGTCCTCATCCGTGATATGGCCCTCATACCAGCAGCTCGAGTATCCCAGCGCCTCCGCGGCCAGGAGCATGTTCTCGATGGCGGCGGAATAATCCTGGACCGCAAAGCACCGGTCCCGGTACGCGTTGATCCTCCGGGTGAGGACGCAAATGACGGCGGGCGCCGTCTCCCCCACGGGAGGATCGATCACCTGCCGCAGCCGGGCGAGCACGGCCGGGTCATCCACGGCGATGAGGCTCGTGGTCTGTTTATTGCAGCCGGAGGGAGCCGCGAGCCCCGCTTCCATGATGGCGGTCAGATGCTCCCCGGGCACCGGATCCGCCTTGAAGCGGCCGCGGTAACTGCGCCGGCAGCGGATGACGTCCAGTACCCGCCGCCCGTCCTGCAGGGCCATGACATAGATCTGGCAGGGATTTTCGGGGCCCCACAGCTCGGGCAGGACCTCGAACTCCCGGAACCCCAGGCTGAGGTAAAAGCGGTTCGTGCGGTCATAGTCCTCGTACATGCCCATCCGGACCGTCTTGACCTGGAGGAACTCATAGCCGGCCGCGGCGGCCCGGTCCCTGGCCGCTTCGAACAGCTTCCTTCCGATCCCCTGCCGGTGATGCTCCTGAAGGACCCCCATCACCGCCAGTTCGGCCGTATCCCGGCCCGTTTCCTTCAGGCACAGGAAACCCACAGGCGTGCCCGCGCTTTCCGCCTTGAAAAAGATCTGATCCGCGCTCTCCCGGATATATCTCTCCCGGGACTCCTCCACGCCGAACCAGTCCGGCAGGGCTTCAAGGATCCGCCGGGCGACAGCAAGTTTTTCCTCCGCGCCGATGACCTCGCTGACCATGGACCGGCCCATGGGCTCTTCGAGCATGGCTCATCCCTCCTTCACATAAAAAACGTCTTTGAGTATACCCTGTGCCCCGGGAAGCGTCAAGCTCCCCGACAGGACCGACGGCTGCGCGGAATGTCGATTTAAGGAAATCACGGATATGATAAAGGATAAACGCGGAACGCGCAGAATCAATTAACAAAACAATGAACCCGATCGGACAAAAAGGAGGCAGCGATGACCGGATACTTCGGAAAAGACGTGCCCAAGCTTGGCTTCGGGCTGATGCGCCTGCCCAGGAAGGGTCTGT
>CACZOZ010000216.1:0-2483 GCA_902782865.1 uncultured Eubacteriales bacterium | reverse complement strand
TCCGCCTGGGAGGATCGTCTCCTCGGGATGGGCCTGTGGCTTCTTGACGGCATCTCGCCTGAGAAAAAGCATCACATCAATTATATCGCGGCCGGCGCGGCGGCCCTTAAGCGCCTGGGCCTCGCTTTTTCCCGGGACGACATGCTCCGGCGGGCCAGATATCTGGCGGAGTCCGTCCTGAGCCGCGTGACGGAAGAGGGGCTCATCTTCGGCGAGGGCAGCCTGGAAAGAAACGCTTCCCCCCGGGGCGGGTGCGCCGTGGACATCGGCTACAATGTGGAGGTGACGCTCCCGGCCCTGTATGAGTACGCCGCGGCCGTGGGGGATGAGGCGGCCCTTAAGACTGTGCGGAAAGCGGCCGAAGCGCATCTTGAACTGATGCTCCCCGACGGCGCGTGGGACAACAGCTTCGGGACGCGGAACTTCAAATGGACCTGGTGGGGCGGCCGCACCTCAGACGGATGCCAGGCGCTTTTCAACGCCCTGGGGAAAAGCGATCCTAAGTTCGCGGAAGCGGCGCTGCGCAATCTGGAACTGATCAAACGCTGCGCCCACGGCCTTCTGTACGGCGGGCCGCACTACCGCCGGCACGGGGAAGAGGCCTGCGCGCATCACGCCTTCTGCCGCATGAAGGTGCTGGCCCAGGCACTGGATGAGGGCGTCACGGAGTTTGAGCGGATGGGTCTTCCGTCCGATGACCCGGAGCGCGTGAAAGTCTATCCCGGGATCGGGACCGTGAGGCTCGCCCGCGGCGTCTGGAGGATGACCGTCTGCGCCGGGGACTTTCCCTATATGAAAGGCGGTCACGCCTCCGGCGGCGCCGTGACGCTCCTGTGGCACCGCTCTTACGGCCCGGTATTCGCCGCGGCGAATACGGACTTTTCCCTCCGCGAGCCGATGAACCAGCAGCTGACGCGCCGGAAAAAGCTGCAGGGCTGTGTGTGCCCGCGGCTGGAGCGGGAAGCGGACGGCGCCAGATATTCCCAGATCTATGATCTCACGGCGACGGTGACGGCGCGCGATCTGCCCGACCGGGCCGAGGCGCGCGTGGAGGGCCGGCTGTGCGATATTTCCCATCAGCCCGCCGAGGGAGGGGACTATACCCTCACTTATCGTCTGAGCGATGAGGGCTTGTATGTCTGCGGCCGGGTCACGGGCGGCGATAAAGCCGTGTTCCGTCTGCCCGTCATCTGCCCAGCGGATGACCCGCCCAATGTTTCCGGGCGCGTGGCGCTGATCGGCGGGAAGATCCGCGTCACGGCCTCCGGGCCCATCGCTTGTCAGGGACCGGTGTTCAGCCTCGCGCCCGGGTTCGAGGCCGCGGACCTGCGCGTCTCTCCCGGTGAGGACGGGGCGCTTTCGTTTTCCGTCACCTTCGGAGGGCCGGACCCAAACGGAAAGGAGGCCCGGATATGAAAAAGCGTTTCCTGTCGGCGTGCCTGCTCGTCCTCATCGTGATGCTGGCCCCTGCCTTATGCGCCGCGGAGAGCGATGACACCCTCGGGCCGGATCTGAGGATCATGTCCTTCAATATCATGCATCCGGACTGGAGCCGCGTCCCGGTGAAGGGCCGGGATGAGATCGTATCGGAGATCCTGCGTTCGTATCACCCGGACGTGGCCGCCCTCCAGGAAGCGGGCGCCAAGTGGCACAAGGCCTTAAAACCCCTTCTGGTGGACACGGGCCTCTATGCCCAGGCCTGCCGGCAGTGCAACGCGGAGGGGTTCATCTACTGCTGCACCACTTTTCTGTACGATCCGGCCTCTCTCCGCCTGGTGGAGGAGACCGTCCTGGACCTGGATCCGGGGGACGCGGCCCGGGTGCTCTCCGCGGCCGAATTCGAGAGGATTTCCGACGGCGCCCGCTTCGTCGTGGCCAATACCCATCCCGCGCCCCGGGAACAGCCGGAGGATCATCAGCGCAACATGGCCGGTCTCATGGCCCTCATCTCCGATCTGAGGGAGAGATGGCCCGGCCTGCCGCTGATCATGGCGGGGGACTTCAACACCCCCGAGCAGGATGGATACTACCCGGAGCTCATGGAAAAGGCGGGGGTGCGGGACGCGAAATATGAGGCGGATACGCTCGTCTGCGGCTGTTCCACATTCTTCGGCTGGGGCGCGGCCCCCGATCCCGGGAGCGCGGACCTGTGCGTCGACCATATCTTTGTGAGCCCCGGGGTGGGCGTGAGGCGCTTCGAGGCGGTCCTCGGCCGTGATATCGAGCGGGCTTCGGACCACATCCCGATCATCGCGGACATATACTTTATCCCGGATCAGCCGGACGGTCGATAACGGAATCAGGATTCTTAATAGGAGGAAAGGGAAAATGATCGTATTGAATGTGCTCTACCGCTGCAGGCCGGGCATGAGGGACAGGTTCCTTGAGAAGCTCCTGTCCGAGGGGATCGACAGAACATCCCAGGCGGAGGACGGCAATATCCGGTACCACTACTACCTGCCCGTCGACGGCGGGGATGAACT
>CACZOZ010000215.1:0-3700 GCA_902782865.1 uncultured Eubacteriales bacterium | reverse complement strand
CGTGGGCACCGCCGTCGGGGACGGAGTCGGTGAGGGCGTCGCCGTGGGGATGGGCGTGGGCGTGGCGGTCACCTCAAAGCGCAGCGCGAATTCGGCGCGGAACCCGCCGCCGCAGTCATAGGTGTACAGATAGTCGGAGACACCTTCGTCCAGGAGGAGGGCCGTGCCGATGAGCCGCCCCTCCGGCCAGCCGGAGGAAAGCCCCGCCCGGAAGCCGGGGAGGGTTTCCAGGTCGAACCGCGTGTCCCTCAACGCGATCTCGCGGTAATTGTTCCCGCATTCCAGCGTTTCAAGCCCCGTCATGCGGGTGAGGTCCAGGCAGGCCAGACGGTTGCCCCCGCACTTTAACCGGGTCAGGGCGGTGTTTCGGTCCAGGTCCAATCCTTCAAGGGCGTTATCGGAACAGTCGAGCGCCGTCAGCGCCGTGTTCCGCTTCAGGTCCAGCACGGTCAAAAGGTTATCGGCGCACTCGAGCGCCGTGAGGGATGTGTTCCTGCCAAGATCCAGCTCCCGAAGGGCGTTATGGGAGCACCTGAGCTCCATGAGGCCCGTGTTCCTGCCAAGGTCCAGATCCGTCAGGGCGTTGTTGGAGCACTCGAGCACGCTCAGGGCCGTATTCCTCTTCAGGTCCAGCTTCGTCAGATCGTTATTGCCGCACCGGAGCTCCCTCAACGCGGTATTCCTTCTCAGGTCCAGCTCCGAAAGCATATTGTCGGAGCAGTCCAGCACGGTCAGGGCGGCGTTGCGGTCCAGGCAGAGCTCCGTCAGGGCGCTCCCGGAGCAGTCGAGGATCTCAAGGGCGGTATTGCCGCTGACATCCAGCTCCGTCAGGCCGTTGCCGCCGCAGCGCAGTTCCTTCAGCCCGGTCAGATACCCGATGCCCGTCAGGTCACCGATGCCCCGCTGCCGGATATCCAGAGACGCGATGCCGCGCAGCTCCTCCAGGTCCAGCGCCCCGTCCCCGTTGAGATCATACATCCGCACATGATCCCGGAAGACCGCGTCCGGGAAGCGTGCTTCACTGACCGGGACATTGTAGGGCGTCGCCGTGGGCACGGGCGTGGGCGTCGGGGCAGGCGTGGGAACAGGCGTGGCTGTCGGGACCTCGGTGGGGACTTCCGTCGGGAGTTCTGTCGGTTCTTCCGTGGGCACCTCGGTGGGGACTTCTGTCGGTACCTCCGTCGGCACCTCTGTCGGCTCTTCCGTGGGCACTTCCGTGGGGATCTCCGTCGGGACCTCTGTCGGCTCTTCCGTGGGCACCTCGGTGGGGACTTCCGTGGGCACTTTCGTCGGCACCTCTGTCGGCTCTTCCGTGGGGATCTCCGTCGGGTCCTCTGTCGGCTCTTCCGTGGGGATCTCCGTCGTGACTTCTGTCGGTTCTTCCGCGGGCACTTCCGTCGGGACTTCTGTCGGCTCTTCCGTGGGGATCTCCGTCGGGACCTCGGTGGGCGCTACCGTCGGGAGCTCCGTGGATTGCTCATCGGCCCGGTCAAGAGCTCCGGATGCCGTGGCCACCGCCGCCGTATCGGTCGGCGCCGCCGTGCCGGACGACCGGCCGGTCACGCCGCCCTTCGTCACGGCCCAAAGGACCGCTCCGGCCAGCAGCGCGATGACGACAGCCGCGGCCGCCGCGATCACGGCGGTCTTCTTCTTCCCGGAAGGCCTGCGGGGCTCTTTCCCGGAGGGGCCGTCTCCCGCCGGGGGGCCGGACACGGGCCCGGCGCCGCCATCTCCGGACCGGACATCCCGCGCCGTGCCGCATTCCCTCAGGGCGTCCCTCAGCGCGTCCTTCAGATCGGCGGCGGTATCGAACCGGTCTTCCTTCCGGAAGCTCAGCGCCTTCAGCAGCGCTTGCGCGGTCTTCGGGGAAGCGTTTTCAGGCGGGGGGATCGCGGGCCTGGGTATCCTGAAGAGCAGGTCCTTCGCCTTTTCCGCTTCGGGAAGAGACCTGTCCCGGGCAAAGGGCAGCCGGTCCCCGTTGAGCAGCTTGTACAGTGTCAGCGCCAGGGAGTAGATATCCGAGCGGTTGTCGTAATCCCCGTTGTTGTACACTTCCGGGGACATGAACGCCGGTGTGCCGATCATGCCCGTCTTGGTCTGATCGGCGGTCGAGTAAGTCCTGGCGATGCCGAAATCCCCCAGCTTGTAGGTGACCACGCCTTCGCTGGTCTCCCGGACCAGGATATTGTCCGGCTTGATGTCCCGGTGGATGATCCTGTTCTTTTCGCAGAGCGTCAGGGCGCCGCACAGCTCCACGCCCATCTCCAGGATCTCTCTTTCGGTCATGCCGTCCCTTGAGGCGAAATACTTCGACAGGCTGAGCAGCTCCTCCATCCGGATCAAAAGGTAATAGCCCTCTTCATCCGGGTCCATGCCGGGCACGTCCGCCTTTTTGACCACGGCGAAATCCTGTATGCTCACGATGTGGCCGCTGTCCCGCAGGTCGATCATGGCGCTGGCTTCCTTCGCCGCCCGGTCCGCCTCCTGACGGAGGATGCCCTGAAGCTCTTCCTCCGCCGCGCCGGCGGCGCGCATGAGCGAAAGCTCCTCCGCCAGGGACTCATCCGGGATGGGGATGATCTTGACGGCGGCCGTCAGGCGGTCGTTATTGGCGTTGACCGCGTGATAGACCGCGCCGGATCCGCCGCCCCCGATCACGCCGGTGATCTTCCACGACGGCCAGACCGACTCCACGATCTTCCTGGCCAGGGTCCTGTTCATTTCCACGTTCGCGTCACATCCTCGAAACGGATATGTTATATGATAAAGATCCAGCCCCCATTATATATGATGCCGCGGAAAAACAAAAGGCCTTTTGCGGCGCGCGAAAAAAGCCGGCGGACCGATACGTCTGCCGGCTTTTGCTCGCCGCGTTCACTTCACCGAGAGCTCCCACACATCGTTGAAGGTGGTCAGGGGATCCATGGACAGGATGCACAGCAGGATGAAGCTCTCGTAAGGGTTGACCGGATAGATCTTCATCATGCCGCATTCGCTCAGCATCACGTTGGTATTGTCCAGGAAGAGCAGGTACCGTTCCTTGACACCGGATGGGCCTTCGCTCACCGCGGCCTTCAAAAACGCCAGGGTGATCAGGTCGAACCGGGAGGGCAGGGTCTTTCCCGCCTGGATATCGTTGATGTGCTGCCGGGTGAGCCGCCTGATCTGAAAGGTCTGGCTCAGGGCGCTGTCCTTCAGGGGCACCAGGTTGCCGTTTTTGTCCACCGGGAGCCCCGCGTACAGGATGTGCTCCATGTCGCTCTCCCGGATCTCCCGGGTCTGCCAGATGTGCCTGCCGTCCCGCTCCTTTTCCATCAGGCGCCGGCGCTCCTCCAGGCTGACCGCGTCTCCCTGCCGGTCCAGCACACGCCCGGCCAGGATGTAAGTGTCCTGCTCGTCGGCGCTGTTTTTATACCCCGCGATCAGGTGCTGACACTCCGCGTACAGTCTGTTCCAGTTGTTCATCCTCGCCTTCAGGTACAGTGACCCGACGGTGTTCCGGCCCACTTTCAGCATCTCTTCCAGGTCCCCGCCGAATTCCTCATCGGGGCGAAGGGGAGAAGCGTCCCGGGTCACGGCGATGTACCGTTCCCGGACCGCCAGATACCGGGAAAAGGGATACTTGTTTTCATAGCACCGCGCCAGCAGCCACTCGAAGGGCTCGTACTCGTCCAGCCTGTTTTCCAGCAGCGCTTTGGTG
>CACZOZ010000214.1:0-6214 GCA_902782865.1 uncultured Eubacteriales bacterium | reverse complement strand
GACGGGGAGATCCGCTGGCTGCGGGAGCAGATGGCGCGCCTGACTCCTCAGAGCATCGCCTGGAAAAAGGCCCTGACCGCCTCACCTTTCCGGCCGGAGATGGAAAAGGAATTCGGTCCGCAGCTCATGAGGCTCCTGGACGCGGAGCTTTTGACCCAGGATGAGCGCATCGTGCCGGAGACCATCCGCGTGGGCGAGATCTGTCAGGCCTACCGGAAGACCACCGCATCGGCGTCCACAGTGTTCAGGGGCGAAAGGCACAATTTCTACGGGCTGCTCAAAGCCATGCAGTCCACCGACCGGGAGGAGCGTAAGGAGGCCTTCGCCGCCTGGGCCGGGCTGTATGAGCGGATCAGCCCCGTCCTGGATGATCAGTACACGGAACTGACCGCTCTGCGGGACGGCATGGCCCGAAAACTCGGGTATCCCACCTATACTCAGATGGCCTATATCTCCCGAAACCGTTTTGACTACACCGCGGAGGACGCCGCCCGCTTCCGGCAGCAGATCCTCGAGACCGTCACCCCCGCGGTGGCGGCCATCCGGGAAAAGCAGCGCCGGCACCTGGGCGTGGATACCCTGCGCTATTATGACGAGAGCCTGCTCTTCCCGGAGGGGAACGCCGTGCCCATCGGCAATACTCAGGAACTGGTGGACAAGGCGCAGAAGATGTACCGGGCCATGAGCCCCGAGACGGGCGAGTTCTTCGATTTCATGAAGGAATACGGGCTCTTCGACCTGGAGAGCCGGCCCGGCAAGCAGATGGGCGGCTACATGACCCGGTTCCCGAAATACAAGGCGCCCTTCATCTTTTCCAATTTCAACGGCACCGCGGCGGACGTGGACGTGCTGACCCACGAGGCGGGGCATGCCTTCCAGGGCTATCTGGGCATGCGTGGCATCGAGGTGAGCGCCCTGAGTGGCTCCACGTCTGAGATCAACGAGATCCATTCCATGTCCATGGAGCATTTCGCCTATCCCTGGATGGAGAGTTTCTTCGGGGACAAGGCGGAGAAGTATCTCACCGCCCACCTGATCGACTGCCTGGCCACACTGCCGTACATGGTCTCTGTGGACGAGTTCCAGCACCGGGTGTACGCCGAGCCCGCCATGACCGCGAAGGACCGTCGGGCCGTGTGGCGCGGGATCGAGAAAAAGTACATGCCCTGGAGGGACTATGACGGGAACGCGTTCTTGGAGGAGGGCGGATTCTGGATGCAGAAGCTCCACATCTTCCTGTACCCGTTCTATTATATCGAATACGCCCTGTCCCAGATCTGCGCCTTCCAGTATTACGGCCGCATGAAGCGGGACCGCTCCGCCGCCTGGGCGGACTATGTGCGCTTGTGCAGAGCCGGCGGCACGAAGGGCTATTTCGAGCTGCTCAAGGTGGGCGCGCTGGAAAATCCTTTCGCGCCGGGCACGGTGGAAAAGGCGACGCGCCACGTGATCGACGAGATCATGGACCGCTACTGAACCGCGGCCGAACAGGCCGCATCCATCACGGGCCGGATCCCGGGAAAGGAGAACATCGTTGCCGCGTACCAGAGACATGACGAAAGGGTCCCCCGTCAGGCTCCTTCTGTGGTTTTCACTGCCGATCCTCCTCGGGAATCTGCTTCAGCAGCTGTACAGCCTGATCGATACCCTGATCATCGGCCGGCTGCTGGGCGTGACGGCACTCACGGCTGTGACGGCCAGCGGATGGCTGGACTGGGCGATGCTGTCCGTGCCCCTGGGCCTTTCCCAGGGCTTCTCCATCCATGCCGCCCAGTGTTTCGGGGCGGGCGATCTCAAAGGCCTTAAACGGGCCGTGGCCCAGAGCTACCTCATCTCGGCCGCGGCCGCGGCGCTGCTGATGGCTCTGAGCCTCACGGTGCTCCATCCGGTGCTGGTGATGATGAACTCGCCCGAGGAGACCATCGCCATGACCGAAAGCTACCTGAGGATCCTTTACGCGGGGATCCCGGTGGTGATGGCGCTCAACGCGTTCAGCGGCTTTCTGTACGCCCTGGGGAACAGCCGGGTGCCCCTGATCGCGCTGGCCTGCTCCTCCTTTGTGAATATCGGGCTGGACTGGCTCTTCGTCGGGCCCCTGGGCTGGGGCACCGACGGCGGCGCCTATGCCACCGTGATCGCCCAGGGGGTGTCCGCCCTGATCTGTATGACCGCCGTGCTTCGCATCCCGGAGCTGAGGCCCTCAAGGCCCGATTACCGTCCGGATCCGGGCAGGATCATGAAACTTACGTGGCTGGGATCCCCGATCGTGCTGCAGAACCTGATCATCTCCCTGGGCGGCCTGGTGCTCCAGGGCGTGGTGAACGCTTACGGTTTCATCTTCATGGCGGGATACAACGCGGCGGCGAGGCTGCAGGGCCTGATCGAGACAGCGGGGACGGCTCTCGGAAGCGCCCAGGCCACCTTCACGGGGCAGAATTACGGTGCCGGAAAGATGGACCGGGTGCGCGGCGGCCTGAGAAAGTCCGTGCTGCTGGGCCTTGCCGCGGCGGTCTTTATCGGTCTTGCCATGGTGCTGTTCGGCAAACCGATCCTCACATTGTTCGTCCGTGACGAGGCGGCCGTGGTGGAACAGGTGCTGTCCATCGGGTATGATTTCCTTTTGGTGATGTCCGCCGGGCTGCCCACGCTGTACCTTTTGTTCGTGTACCGTTCCACGCTGCAGGGGCTGGGGGAGACCCTGATCCCCATGATGTCCGGGGGCGTGGAGCTGGTGATGCGTGTGGGCGGCGCCCTTCTCCTGCCGAAGCTGCTGGGGCTCACAGGCGTGTACCTGGCGGAGATCATGGCCTGGGCGGGGGCCGGGTTCTTCCTGATGATCTTCTGTTACCGCCGCCTGAGGAAGCTGAGATCGCCTTTGTGAGATCACACCACAGGATATGTGAAAGGACCGGCCTCATGCGGGGCCGGTCCTTTGATAAGCGGAGAAGATCATTTGACGGTGATCTCATTATCGCACAGGAGATACGCCGTGTCGAAGATCCACGCGGTCACTCTGACGCTGAAGGGCTTTCCGGGATCGATGACGCCCGCGGGATCGATGCCAAACGCGGCTGATGAATTGTCCGGAGCGTACATGAACACCTGATCCGCGGTATGCGCCGTGTCGCCCTGGATGAGCTCCACCCTCACGGGGATATCGAGCGCGGGCGATGGGTCCGCGGTATAGGAGGAGGCGGGCACGGTGAGCATGAGATCAGACAGGGCCGCCGCGCCCTTTACGGTAACGGTGACTTCGGAGCCCCCGATCTCAAAGGCGCCGCTGAGAAGATCCTCGGGCAGCTCCCCGGGATGGTACATATTGTTACGCGTATAGGCCAGGGCGTCCTTGAAGCGGGGGAGATAGAAGGCGCTGTCATGTCCGCCGTTTTCGATGAGGAAGAGGTGTTTGGTGCCCTGGTTTTTAAGCTGCTGGTGCAGCAGGATGGCCGGGACACCGAAGCCGTAACTGTCCTGATTGCCGCAGGAGAAGTACAGGGCGAAATAGTCCATGTATTCCTTCGTTTCCGCGCGGGCGATATTGACGGGATTGGCGTCACCGCCGTAGCTGAAGGCGCCGAAGAAAGATACCGCGCCGCTGAAGAAGTTCGGGTTCCTCAGGGCCACGCCGAAAGCGCCCTGGCCGCCCATAGAGCAGCCGGCCGTCAGGCGGAAACGGGCGTCCGGGATCGTGCGGTAACGGCTGTCGATGTGGGGGATCAGGTCCTCCGTGATCATCTTTTCCCATTCGCCCCGCCACCAGCTCTCCTCGGAGGAGTTGGGGATCACCACGATCATCGGATCAAAGAGCCCCTCCCGGATGCCTTCATCCAGCAGTTTGTCGATGCCGTCGGTGCGGTAGGAGGTGTGGTCCGAATTGAACTGGTGCATCAGGTACATGGTGGGATAGCGCCCTGTACCGTTCTCATAGTCCGGCGGCAGGTAGATCAGGTAAGGCACTTGAGCCGGCTCCGCCTGTTTGAGGGCCCGGGCGGCGTGGGGGGAATCGAAAGTTTCCTCAAAGAAACGTTCCTCCCCGCTCGTCATGGCCGCGAAGGCTTCCCGGGTATACAGGCCGATGGGACCGGCATACCAGCCGCCCGCGCCGAAGGGCTGGTCGTTAAAGGCGCGCACCACCAGCAGGTTCTCGCCGGTCTTATCAAGGAGAGCGCTGTCCAGAGTGAAATGGCTGAACACGGCCCAGGTGGTATCCCCGGTGGGCATGCCCCGGTCATCCATGCCGGTGGCCCCGATCCTCACGCCGTTGAGGTACACCTCGCACCGGTCATCCACGCAGCCGATGGACAGTTCGGGGGCTTCCTCATCGTACCCCTCCGGCAGCGTGAAGGTGCGGGCGTAATAGCCGTTGCCGATGATGAAGAAGTCAAAGTAATCAGGCCCGTAACCGGACCGCACGTTCTCGTCGCTGATGTTGCCGAAGCCCTTGGTCCAGCTGGCAAGGCCGGGCTGCACCACGGGCCATTCGGCGATCTCGTCCTTGGTGAGGCCGGGTACATCCAGGGTCTTCGTCAGTCCCGTATAATTGAAATGCCAGCCCTCGGAAAGGTCGATCACGCCCTCGGTCTCCTTTTTGACCACCACGGGAGCGGAGGCCGTTTCCACGCGGGCGCCCAGGAGCGTGACAGTCATCTTTATTTCGGAGGTGTCCGTGAGGGTGTTGGGCACACTGAGGACGCATGGATATCTGCCGGGCCCGCCGACGGTCATGATCTCTTCGGCGGTCTCGCTGCCGGAGGCAAGGCCGATCATAAGCTCCGTCCCCTCCGGGGCGAACGATGTGATCCCGTCGTTCAGCGTGACAGCGCATTCGGCTTCGATGACCGCGTCCTGCGGGGATATGACGGCCTTTGACAGCGTCATTTCGGCGGTGAGCACGTCTTCCAGCATGTATCCGGTGAGCCTCATGAGGGCCCTGCGGGCGGACTCGCAGAGGAAGCTCTCATCCCAGCACCCCGGCCTCACGGTGAATTCGTGGCGCGCGCTGCCGATCCCCAGATCGATCAAAAGGGCTCCCAGATCGTCGGTGGAGCCTTCTTCATCGGTCCAGGGATCGTCAGCCGGCGCGTCCATATAGGTGTAGATGCCATTCAGCGCGTTCCTGTCGGCGGCATTCACGGCTTTCAGTTTTTCATAAACACTGCCGAGGGATGTCCAGGGATCGGAGTCCTGCGTGAAATGTCCCCGCACGCTGACAGCCCCGCCGAAGGGGCTGTCTTCCGTCAGGGTCAGCATGTACGCCAGGTATCCGCCGTTCCCCGTTCCCGCCGCGAAGCGGTGGCCGGGATCGGGGATGGTGCGGAGATCGGCGTCGATCCTGCTGAGGGCCTGTCTGACTGCATCCGCGGGATCCGCCCCGGCGCCGATGACGGGTTTCACGATGATCATCTCGAGGCCGTGCCCGGCTTTCATTTCCTCTGAAAGGCGTTCCGCGAGCCCGCTGGAGTCGGCCTCTCCTTCCGCCTGAGGCATCACGCAGATCACGGGATAAAAGCGCCCGCTGCTTTCGTATCCGTCCGGCAGGATGACCTCCTCCGCGACGGCGATGGGGACGGTGAGGATGAGGATAAGGATCAGGCCGGTCAGCAGTTTTTTCATCGGGAGCCTCCTTAAGCGCGAGGTTAAAAAAGCCTGCCGCTGTGACGGCAGGCTCTGTGGTGAACGGATATTACTTGACGGCGCCGGTGATGCCTTCCGCGAACTGCTTCTGCAGCACGAAGAACACGATGATCGTCGGCAGGGACGCGAAGAGCACGCCCAGCATCAGCATGCCGTAGTCCACGGCGTAGCCGTTGGACATATTGGCGACCAGCATGGGCATGGTCTTGACGGCGTTGCCCTTCATGACCGTGCGGGGCCACATGTAGGCGTTCCAAGCGCCCATGAAGGTGATGACCGCGGCGGCCGCGTAGGTGGACTTCATCATGGGGAAGTACATCCTGAAGAAGATGCCGATCTCGCTCAGGCCGTCGATGCGGGACGCTTCCAGAGTGTCCTGCGGGAAGTTGCGGCTGTTCTGGCGGAACATCATGATCATAAACGGCGTTGCCAGGCCGGGGATGATGAACGCCCACACGGTGTTCAGCATCTTCATCTTGGATACCATCGTGAACAGGGGGATCAGCGTCGCCACCTGCGGCACCATCATGGCCAGCAGCAGCACCGCAAACAGCTTGTCCTTCCCCTTGTCGTGATACAG
>CACZOZ010000213.1:0-2960 GCA_902782865.1 uncultured Eubacteriales bacterium | reverse complement strand
TCGGTCCAGCCGGTGAAAGTGAGCAGGGAGGGCCGGGGGCTGTCCTCCGCGGTCTTCCTCCAGGCCGTGGGGGTGCACCCCATGGCCTTGCTGAAGTGCCGGTTGTAGCTGCTCAGGGAGTCATAGCCCACCATGCCGGCGATCTGGGTCACGCTCAGGCCCGAGGACCTGAGAAGGGCGCAGCTTTTGAGGATCCGGGTCTGGTGCAGGAATTTGAGAGGCGAGGTGCCGATCTGCTCCCGGAACAGGCGGCGGAAATGGGTGGGGCTCAGGTGGCAGATGTCGGCCAGGGTCTGCTGCGGAAAGTCCTGCATGTAGTTTTCATGGACGTAATCCAGCGCGGGGGAGAGGGCGGACATGACCTGATCGCTCACCCTTTCCGGCGCCTCCCGGCTGTAGGCCCTGAGCATATCGATCAGGAGCGATACGCACAGTCCCTTTACGCAGGTGTGGTAGCCGGGGGCCTTGAGCGTCATCTCCTCCACGATCCGCTGCGCGCATCGCGCGGCCCAGGGATCCTTCTCCGGTCTCAGGATGAGATGGCAGTCGCTCAGGAACCGCCCCGCGTCCTTCAGGCCGCTGTGCTTCTGGAGGATGTTCGGCCCCAGCAGGGCGTCCGGGTCCAGGAACAGGTAGCTCCACCGGCTGGATTCTTCGGGATCGGACCAGGTGGTGTGGGGCACGTTGCGGGCGATGCAGGTCACGTCCCCGGCGGAAAAGTGGATCTTACGGTCGTCGAAGACCATGGTGCCCCCGGCGCTGTGGCACAGCCCGATCTCCAGGCAGTTATGGATATGCAGATGCCTGGCGGGCGTGGGGGAGATGTGCCACCTCTCGCCGGTGAGCACCAGAAGGGGAAAATCCGCCGGCAGCTCGTAGCTGCGGTATTCCAGTACCGTGCGTCCGGGTCGCGCCATCTTTATCTCCTATTCCATTTTGAACATCATTTTGAGCTTCGGCTGGGCCCCGGTCTCGGGATCCATCACCAGGTCCAGCACGTCGGCCATGTACGCGTTCCAGCGGTCCACGACGGGGCTGCCCGCCTGGGTCTCCTCGGCGAAAACGATGCCCTTCTCGCACTCGTAGTAACCGAACACGTCCTTCCCGTCGCTCCAGATGGTGTAGTTGCGGATGCCGGCCTCCTTCAACAGCGCCAGCATCTCCGGCCAGATGGTGTCGTGGCGGCGCTTGTACTCCTCCTGCATCCCCGGTTTGATGCGTCCCTTCCAGGCAAAGCGTTCCATGGTGCTTCCTCCTTCTGTATCGTGAAGTGATTTTTTTACTTGCCTTTGGCCCGGGCGCAGCTCGAGCGCTCCACCAGCTCCCAGTCGGCGGTCTCCCGGCGGCCCTCCCCGCTGAGCAGGAGCTCCACGGCCCGGGCCCCGGTGCGCTGCTGGTGGGAATTGATGCTGGTAAGCGCCGGGGTGAGGTACGGGGCGCAGAACAGGTCGTCGCACCCGATGACGCTCATGTCCTCCGGCAGTTTCAGGCCCCGGTCCCGGGCCTCAGCCAGGCAACCCATGGCTGTCAGGTCGTTCATGGCGATGACGGCGGTGGGCCAGTACTCGGGCCGGATACCGTCCAGCATGCTCCCTAAGGCTTCCCTCCCGGCCGCGGGCGTCCCCTTGCAGTACACCCGGTAGGAATCGGTGTAGGGCAGCCGGGCGTCCTTCAGGCCTTCCCGGTAACCCACCTCCCGGCGCAGGGGATCGTTGTCCTCCCTGACGCCGCCGATGAAGGCGATCCTCTCATGGCCCAGGCCCGTGAGATAGGCCACGATCTCCCTTGTCATGGCGGCGTTGTTGTTGGCGATGGCGGGGAAATCATACTCCGGCGGCACGCAGCCGATGAGCACCACGGGCATCGCGCGCCTTAATTCCCTCAGGGCGTTGAGCACCTTGTCCCCGTGCCCTTCCGGCAGGTATTCCAGGCACACCACCGCCCCGTCGAGCCTGCGCTCGCTGAGCATGGTGGCGGGGTCGTAGGCGTCGGTGTCCAGGCTGCTCCAGGGGTACAGGCTGATGGAGTAGCCCTGCCTGGCCGCCTCCTCCTGGGCGCCGGTGAAGATCATGGCGTAGTGGGGATTGAGCAGCTTGGGCAGGATGATGCCCAGGGAGTGGGTGACGCGGCTGGTGAGCCCCCGGGCGATCGCGCTGGGGCTGTATTTCCTCCGGGCGATGGCCTCCTGCACTTTTTCGCGGGTGGCGGGGGACACGCCGGCCTCGCCGCGCAGCACCCTTGACACGGTGGCGATGGAGACCCCCGCGTCCGACGCGATATCATAGATAGTGGCATTCCCGCTCATAATGTCCTCCGAGGCGCGGCGCCGGAAAGATGTCAGGATCATGATCTTGATTGAAAGCGCTACCATTATACATGATATGGGGAAAAAACACAAGTATCCGCCGGAAAAAACCAATTTGACCGAAATAGACCCGAATTTTTTGTTGACACCGCCTATATGCGGTATTATAATGTAAGCGCTACCAATCAAGTAAATCACATCGGGGGATGATGGAATGGGCGAGACTTACCGTGAGACGGCGGACCGGGTCCTGGCCATGCTCAAGCGGGCGGACGGCAACGATCCCTCCCGGGGCCATTTGACCATGAACAACTGGGAGTGGCCCACAGGCGTGGCGCTCTACGGCATCTACAAGACCTATAAGCAGAGCGGCGATAAGGCGATCCTTGACTACCTGACGGGCTGGTACGACGACATGCTCTCCCGGGAGCAGCAGCCCCACCGCAACGTGAACACCGTGGCGCCCGTGCTGACGCTCACCTGCCTGTACGACGAAACGAAGAATGAAAAATACCTCCCTGTCATTTTAAGCTGGCTCCGGTGGGTGCTTGAGGAGATGCCCAGGACCGAGTACGGCGGCCTGCAGCACTGCACGGTGTGGAACAAGCACTACCAGCAGCTGTGGTGCGACACGCTGTTCATGGTGTGCCTGTTC
>CACZOZ010000212.1:0-2993 GCA_902782865.1 uncultured Eubacteriales bacterium | reverse complement strand
TACAGGATCTCCAGGGGGATATCCTCCGGTTCGGCGGCACCGGATACGGTCTCCGGCACCAGGATCACGATCCTGTCGCCGATCTGCGTCCGGTAGGATGCTTTCGTGACCGCCCTGCCGTTGACGCATACCGCGCCGTCGGCGATCCATTTCCCGATGCGGCTTCGGCTGTATCCCCTGTCCCTGACCGCTTCGGCCAGCGCCCCGTCCAGCCGGCTGCCGGCGAGATCATCGGGCAGTATCAGTTCGATCCGTTCTTCAGCCACGGCGTTCCTCCATGAGCAGTGAGATCCCCAGCAGGATCATGCCGACGACGATCATCGCGTCCGCGACGTTGAATACATAAAATCTCATAAAAAGAAGGTCGATGAAGTCCGTCACGTATCCCAGCCTCAGCCGGTCCAGCAGATTGCCGACGCCTCCGCCGATCACCATGCCCAGGCACACGCGCTGCCATTTCCCGCCGGCATGCCTGATGAGAAAGAAGACCGCGGCCGCGAGCGCCGCCGCCCCGATCAATGTCAGCACCCAGGAGTCGGATCCGGTCAAAAGCCCCAGGGAGATCCCCCGGTTGGCCACGAAACTGATCTGAGCCACGCCCGGGATCAGGACACCGTCCGTCAGGCCGAAGAAGTATTTCGTCCCCTGGTCCAGGATGAAGACCGCGGCGGCCGTGACGATCATGATCATCATGCGCGCCTCCCGCCCTTCATGCCGCTCTTTTCTTCCTTTGAGGCCATGATCAGGCCCGCCAGAGTGAACAGCGCGTCATACACCGGCAGCAGGAATAGATCCGTCAGCGGGGCCCTGCCCGGGATGAAGGAACGGGTCCACAGCACGATCTGCTCGCTCGGGAGCAGCCTGATGACCCCGTAAACACCGTCGCCGAAAAGCTCCGGGGAAATGAACCAGCCCGACAGCCACATCAGGCAAAGGCCGAAAAGGATCGTGAGCGGAACGACCGATCTTCTCCTTTTAAGGGTCACGGACAGGAGCAGCGTGAGCGAGATCACGGTATCCCAGGGCAGCGCCATCCTGTAAAGGCCCGCGGCGAGAGCGCTCAGGGGCCAGAGGCCGAAGATCAGAGCGACGCTCATCCACAGGATCTGAGCAATCAGGTACATGGCGATGCCCGAGAGACGGTACGCCGTATAGAACGCGGCCGGCCCCGCTTCGTTGGGCAAGAAGCGCCGAAGGAATCCCTGCCGCAGGTCCCTTATATGGAGCAGCGAAAGGCACAGCGCGAGGATCCAGCCCCAGACCATCATCAGGCAGGGATACTGCATCGCCGCCGTGAACTGGTCGATCAGCTGATCCCGCGTCAAAAGGATCACCGCGGCGCATGACGATACAAAGCCCGCGAAGAGGATGGCCCTCATCAAAGGCCTGCCGGAGATCTCTTTGATCGTTCTTTTTGTCAGCAACAGGATCTTTCTCAACGCGTCGTTCCTTTGCTCCGTCCCAGCCCAGCCATGTACGCTTCCGTCAGATCCCGCGCGCCGGTCGAAGCCAGGATCTCCTGCGACGTTCCGCACATCACGATCCCCGGCCCCGCCGCGAACAGGATCTGCCCGCCGAGCTTTTCCGCGTCCTGCACATAACGCGACGTGATCACGATCAGCGTCTTTTCACGGATGAAAACAAGATGCTCCCAGAGCTTCATGATGGCGCTGTCGCTGAGCCCGTCCGTGGGCTCCTCAAGGAACGCCATATCGGGCATCGGCGCCAGCGCCGTCAGCACCGAGATCAGGCGCCGCTCTTCCCTGTCGAGCCGCTTCACCGCCAGGTCTTTTTCATTCGTCAGGCCGAACCGGTCGATCATCCTGTCGGCGCACAGGGCGGCCGTGGTCCGCTTCAGGCCCGCCATATCACAGCCCAGCAGGAAATGCTCCCGCACCGTCAGGTTTGAGGAGACCGCCTCGCCGGCGGGGCAGTAAGTCCTGACCGGGCGGTATCTTGACCCCTGCCGGTTATAAAAGACCACTTCCTCGCCGCACCCTGCGTATCTGCCCGCCAGCACGCGGAGCAGAGCGTTTTTGCAGCTGTAGGAATCCCCCAGGATGACGGTGCTCTCCCCCTCGCAAACGCGGAAGGAGATATCCTGAAGGACCGTTTCACCCCGATCCGTCCGGTTCAGGCGGGAAACCTCCAGCCGTGTGACCGCGCCCCGCATGCTCCTGTGGGCCTCCTCTCTCTCAAAACACCTGTGGGGAAGAATGCGCCCCACAGGTGTTTATCAGTGTTATCGGGCTTTGAACGAGCCAAACGTTTACGCCTTGCCGCTGCACCCCAGCACATGGACGATCTTGTGGCGGACGATCTCCTTGATGGCCGTCCTGGCATCCGTCAGGTACTGGCGGGGATCGAAATGATCGGGATGCTCCGCGAAATGCTTGCGCACCATCGCGGTGAAGGCCAGGCGCAGGTCGCTGTCCACATTGATCTTGCAGACCGCCATCGACGCGGCCTTGCGCAGCTGCTCCTCGGGGATGCCGACGGCATCGGGCAGAGCGCCGCCGTTGTCGTTGATGATCTTCACGAATTCCTGGGGCACGCTGGACGCGCCGTGGAGCACGATCGGGAACCCGGGCAGGCGCTTGGAAACTTCTTCCAGCACGTCAAAGCGCAGGGGCGGCGGCACCAGGATGCCCTCGGCGTTGCGCGTGCACTGCGCGGCGGTGAACTTGTAGGCGCCATGGCTGGTGCCGATGGCGATGGCCAGAGAGTCGCACCCGGTCCTGGTGACGAACTCTTCCACTTCCTCGGGATGGGTGTAGGAGCTGTCCTCGGCGGAGACCTTCACGTCGTCCTCGACGCCGGCCAGAGTGCCCAGCTCAGCCTCGACCACCACACCGTGGTCGTGGGCATACTCGACGACCTTGCGGGTCTCGCGGATGTTCTCCTCGAAGGGCAGGCTGCTCTTGTCGATCATCACGGAGGAGAAGCCGCCGTCGATGCAGCTCTTGCAGGTCTCGAAGTCGGGGCCGTGGTCC
>CACZOZ010000211.1:0-3876 GCA_902782865.1 uncultured Eubacteriales bacterium | reverse complement strand
CCGCTCCAAGTTCATGAGCACGCTCTGGAACAGCTACGCGTTTTATACCTTATACGCGGAGATTGATCAGTTCAATCCCGCGGACTATATGACGAACGGTAAATGGGAGCCGAAGAAGCATCCCCTGGAGTCCGTGGAGCTGACGCTGATGGACCGGTGGATCCTCTCCCGGCTCAACACCACGATCAGGACGGTGGATGAATCCCTCGCCGCCTACCAGATCCCCGAGGCCGCCCGGGCCCTGGACAGCCTGGTGGACGACCTGAGCAACTGGTATGTGCGCCGCGGCCGCGAGCGCTTCTGGGGCAAGGGCATGGCCGGCGACAAGGAAGCCGCCTTCGCCACGCTGTATCACGTGCTGGAGACGCTGTGCCGCCTGATCGCGCCCTTCGTGCCCTTCATGGCCGAGAGCATGTATCAGAACCTGGTGCTCTCCACCCGGGACGATATGCCCGAGAGCGTCCACCTGACGGACTTCCCCGTCTGTGACGAGAAATACATCCGGCCCGAGATGGAAGAGCAGATGGACGCCCTGATCAAGGCCGTGCAGCTGGGCCGCGCCTGCCGCAGCGCCGCCAACCTGAAGGTGCGCCAGCCCCTGACCGCCCTGTACGTCAAGGGCGCCGCCTTCTCCGAGGAGTACGCCGCCCAGGCGAAGGACGAGCTGAACGTCAAATCCGTGGAGTTCATCACCTCCGACGCCTCCCTGACGGACTACCGGCTCAAGCCCCAGATGCGCACCCTGGGCCCGCGCTACGGCAAGCTGCTGGGGAAGATCGGCCAGGCCCTGAGCAAAATGAACGGCACCGAGGTGGTGGCGCTCTTCAGCCGGGGCGATAAGCTCACCTTCGACGTGGACGGCAGTGAGATCGTGCTGAGCAAGGACGACGTGCTCACCGAGCCCGTGCAGAAGGAAGGCCTGGTGAGCCAGTCCCAGGGCGACCTCACCGTGGCCCTGGACACCCGCCTGACCGACGACCTGATCCGGGAGGGCTTCGCCCGCGAGGTGATCAGCAAGCTGCAGACCATGCGCAAGGACCTGGGCTTCGAGGTGACCGACAGGATCAGCGTGCGCGTCGCCTGCGGCGAGAAACTCGCCGGCGCCCTCAAGGCCTATGAGGATATGATCAAGGCCAGCGTCCTGGCTGTGGAGATGGACCTTGACGGCGCCGAGACCGGGGACGGCAGCCAGGAATGGAGCATCAACGGCGAGAAGGCCGTGCTGACCGTCGCAAAGGTATAGCCACGGACGCGATTTTATGTTACAATAGCCGCGGCGGGCCCGGCCCGAGGGCGCTCTGAGCGCGTTTTCGGGGCCGGGGAGCCGCGGGACCACCGATATTGGGAGGTGTTTCATGAGCAGGATCAGCGCTTTCTGCCGGGCCGCGGGCCTCAGCAGCGGCCGGGGGGCGTATATCACCAAGCCCTCCAACATGTTCTACCTGACCGGTTATACCGGCGAGGGCGCCGTGGCCTTCGCCAACGGGAAAGCGGCCATCATCACGGATTTCCGCTACACGGAGCAGGCGGAGAACCAGTGCCCCGAAGCCGAAGTGCTGATGACCCAAAAAGGCACGCGGCATGAGGACCTGGCCTTTGAGTTCTTCAGGGCCAACGGCGCGGACACCGTGAAGTTCGAGGACGACGAGGTCACCGTCAGCGCGTACCGGGCGCTTGAAAAGCACCTTCCCGGCATCGCCCTGGAGCCCCTTGACGGGGTGCCGGAAATGATGCGCCGCGTCAAGGACGCGGGCGAAGTCGCCCTGATCCGGGAAGCATGCCGGATCTCCTGCGACGCCCTGAACGCCATCCTGCCCGAGATCCACGCGGGCATGACGGAAAAGGAAGTGCAGCTCCTGCTGGACTACCGCATGCTCGCTTTGGGCGCGGACGGCCTGGCCTTCAGCACCATCTCCGCCGCCGGCGAGCACGGCAGCCTGCCCCACGCGGTCCCGGGCGACCGGGTGATCCGCGAGGGCGAGATGCTGACGCTGGACTTCGGCGCCCGCAAGGCCGGCTATGAAGCGGACATGACCCGCACCATCGCCTTCGGGGAGCCCTCCAAAGACATGCTGCGCATCTATGAGACCGTGCTGCGCGCCCAGGAGGAGTGCGAAAAGATGCTCCGTCCCGGCGCAAGCTGCCTGGAAGTGGACGCCCACGCCAGGAAGATCATCGATGACGCGGGCTATGCCGGCCGCTTCGGCCACGGCCTGGGCCACGGCGTGGGCATCGACATCCACGAGGAGCCCCGGCTGAGCTACACGTCCGAAGCCATCCTGGAGCCCGGGAACATCGTCACCGTGGAACCCGGCATCTACGTGCCCGGCCTGGGCGGCGTGCGCATCGAGAACACCTGCGTGATCACCGAGGACGGCTATGAGCCCCTGGTGGTCTTCGAGAAAAACCTGATCAAACTGTGAACCAATAACAAATCAATATATCAATGGAGGAGATCGTATGATTACAGCTGGAGACTTTAAAAAAGGCATCACCATCGAATGGGACGGCGGCGTGTGGAACATCGTGGACTTCCAGCACGTCAAGCCCGGCAAAGGCGCGGCCTTCGTCAGGACCAAGATCAAGAACGTGATGACCGGCGCCGTGGTGGAGCGCACCTTCAACCCCACGGACAAAATGCCCCGCGCCATCATCGAGACCAAGGAGATGCAGTACCTGTACAACGACGGCGACCTGTACTACTTCATGGATCCGGAGACCTATGAGCAGATGCCCCTGAGCAAGGGCGCCGTGGAAGACGCCATCCCCTTCGTGAAGGAAAACACCAACGTGATCATCCGCTACTTCAAGGGCAACCCCTTCTCCGTGGAAGCGCCCAACTTCGTGGAGCTGGAAGTGACCAAGACGGAGCCCGGCTTCAAGGGCGACACCGCCTCCAACACCTTCAAGCCCGCCACGGTGGAGACCGGCTATGAGCTGATGGTGCCCCTGTTCATCAACATCGGCGACATGATCAAGATCGACACCCGCAACGGCGAGTACCTGTCCCGCGCGTGATCGTGACCAACTTTGACGGAGGTGTATTATGAGCCTGTTAAGTGAAAAGGTCGCCCACCTGAAAGGGCTGCTGGAAGGCCTGAACATGGACGGCAAGGAGTCCAAGGTGTTCGCCGCGATCGCGGAACTGCTGCAGAGCGTCAGCGAGGAGATCGATCTGCTGGCCCGCAAGCATGAGGAGCTGGACGATTTCGTGGACGCCATCGACAGCGACCTGAGCGACGTGGAAGACATCCTCTACGATGATGAGGAAGAGGATGAGGATGAGGACGACGAGGAGGACGACGGCACCGTCACCTATGTGTGCCCCCACTGCGGTGAGGAGATCCCCCTGGATACCGACCTGATCGACCTGAGCGAGGACCTGGAGTGCCCGAACTGCGGCAAGCCCCTCTTCCCCGATGAGGACGGGTTCCACCCCGTGGAAGACGACGACTGATCTTAAAGCCCGGCCAGGGCAAGTCCAAAGGAGCTGTCTACAAAGGCAGTTCCTTTTTTTCGCGGCGGGATCTTAAGATCGCGGCGGCTCCCGCCGGAGCATGATCATGGAAATACTATTGACGATGGTCTTCCACTTCCTCCTGCCTGATCAAAACCATCCCTGACATGGGAAGCGCTTTATCGGCATGGGATCCCCCCCATCCTATGCATATGATATCACATCCCCACTAACTCTTTTCCATATCGAACCAGTTAATGGGTGTACATCATTTTTGAGGAGATATGGTCAAACAGATCCGTCCCCGATATTTCCGTGGCCAGCATTTCAGCGCAGGGACGGTCTGTCCGGCATTGCTTCGCTGTACATTTCGACCAAGTCTTTAAGTCCGGCATAATCGAATTCCGTCAGGCGGGTCT
>CACZOZ010000210.1:0-5706 GCA_902782865.1 uncultured Eubacteriales bacterium | reverse complement strand
CATCATGAACCCGGAGCTGACGATGACCCTTCCCGATTACCAGACCGCCTGCGGCTGCGCCGACATCATGATGCACACCATGGAGCGTTACTTCACCAACGGCGGCAACATGGAACTGACGGACGCCATCGCGGAAGGCCTGCTGCGCACCGTGATGGTGAACGCTGAAAAGCTCGTCAAAGACCCGAAGGATATCGACGCCCGCGCCGAGGTGATGTGGGCCGGAAGCCTTTCGCACAACGGGCTCACCGGGTGCGGGAACGACGGCGGTGACTGGATGACCCACAAGCTGGAGCACGAGCTGGGCGGCCTTTATGACGTGGCCCACGGTGCCGGGCTCACCGCCGTATGGGGCAGCTGGGCCAGGTATGTTTACAGGGACTGCCTGCCTCGGTTCAAACGTTTTGCCGTCAACGTGATGGGGATCGCTCCCGAAGGTACGGATGAAGAGATCGCCCTGAAGGGCATCGAAGCGACGGAGGACTTCTTCCGCCGCATCCATATGCCCATAGATCTTGGTGAGCTCGGCGTCAGCGCATCGGATGAGGATCTGAAGCTCATGGCCCACAAGTGCGCCGTGGGCGTGAACGGCGCCAAAGGATCCGCCAGGCTGCTCAGGGAAGAGGATATGCTGGCCATATTCAGGGCCAGTGTGAAACGATAACAAGGAGAGACAGGATGCAGTATCTGAAAAACGAACCCTACGTGCTCGAAGGGGTCTGGGAGAAGATCGAGGTCGAACCGATGAACGTGGTCCTCGTGAACGGGCAGAAAAGGTAAGCCACGGCAAGACCCGGATGAGAATGAAAGATAAGAGTTCAGGCACAAAATCCATGGGGATGTTCATCGCCTCCATGTTGATATTCGGCACCATCGGGATCTTCCGGCGCGCCATTCCCCTTCCCTCCGCCTTTCTGGCCTGCGCCCGCGGGATACTGGGCGGCGCGTTCCTGACAGGTTTGATCCGGCTGCGCAAAATGGACACAGGCCCGAAGCTCCCGGCGCGCACCTTCCTGTCTCTGGCGCTTTCAGGCGCCATGATCGGGATCAACTGGATACTGCTGTTTGAGGCATATGAACACACCACGGTGGCTGTGGCGACACTGTGCTATTACATGCAGCCCACCATCGTGGTGCTCCTGTCCCCGCTGATATTCAAAGAACGCATCACGGGCATCAGGGCATTCTGCGCCGCGGTCTCCGTGGCCGGCATGATCCTGGTGTCCGGTGTGATCGGCAGCGCGGCCGGACAGGGAGATCATTTCAGGGGCGTCCTTCTGGGGCTGGGCGCGGCTCTCTTTTACTCGGCTGTGGTCATCATGAATAAAAAAACGCTGGGCGTCGATCCGTATCTGCGGACCGTCATCCAGCTGTTTTCAGCGGGGCTCGTCATGATCCCCTATCTGATCCTGGCGGGCGGTTTTATCGTCACGGATATGAACATGACGGCCGCGGCGCTGCTGCTGGTCGTGGGGATCGTTCATACAGGTCTGGCTTACGCGCTGTACTTCGGGAGCATGGACGGATTGAGCGTGCAGACCATCGCCGTGTTCAGCTACATCGATCCCGTGTCCGCGCTGTTCTTCTCCGCCCTCCTGCTCTCAGAGCCTCTCAGCCTCATCAACGTCATCGGCGCGGTCATGATCATCGGTTCCGCCATGATCAGCGGGATCGTCAGGACAGACTCGTGACGCGCCGCTCTGTTCACCATCCGGCTGTCTCTGCTCGTAATCCCGAAGCTGCTTTGAAAAGTGATCCAGCTTCCAGGTGACCTTTTCCAGATAATTCTGCGTTTCCTCCAAACGTCTGATCACATCATCCCGGTGTGTCCGCAGCATTTCCACCCGTTTCTTCAGGGTCCTGTCCCCTTCATGGGTCAGCGCCACGAAGCGGGTGATCTCCTGCAGGGACATGCCGGTGTTTTTCAGGCAGCAGATCAGTCCCAGGGCCTCCAGGTCCTCATCCGTATACTGTCGGAAACCGCCCTGGCTGCGCCCCACATTCTTGAGAAGGCCTTCTTTTTCATAAAACCTGAGGGTGTGGGACGAAAGTCCCGTCTTTTGGCTCACATCCCGGATAGAATACATTTTTCCTCTCCCGCAACTATTGACTTAGAGCAAACTTCAAGGTTAAAGATACCACTGTTTCCAAATGTTGTCAATTTCGTCATCGGGCATGAAAGGAAAAAGGCCTCTGACAAAGGCCCTGAAAGTGTTCTCGGCATCACCCTCACCCCGGAAAGCGAACCCGTATCAACGGATCGTATCAGATCCAGCCCTCCTGAGACCGAAGCATTCCGGACCGTATTCCCTTTTCCCCCGGATCGAACGTTGAACAGACCAGAGTCTGTATCGTTTGAGGAACATGAGAGATCAGATCAAATGACTGTGGGACAATATGGACCCTCCCTACCGCCGCAAGCATATAGCCGCCCTGTGCATCTGTGTATTTACCTGCATACTGCACCTGGTGAACCCGGCCCTGTCCAGGCGATTGATCGACGACGTGATCGTCGCCGGCGACCCGGGACCGCTGCTGCCTATCCTGGCCGTGATGCTCGTCGTGAAGCTGGGCCGGGAAGGGCTTCGGTACCTGATGGTGATCACTCTGGAGACAGACAGCCAGAATGTGATCTTCATCCTGCGCCGGCGTCTGTTCGAAAAACTGCAGTACAACGATATGCACTTTTTCGATGAGCACCGCACCGGGGATCTGATGACCCGCATGAGCGCCGATCTGGACTGGTGCCGGCACTTCCTAAGCTTCATCGATTACCGGATCATCGACGCGGTGTGCACGTTCGTGTTCGCCACGGCGTATCGTTTTTTCGTCAACTGGAAGCTGACGCTGCTGCTGATCCTCATCACCCCCATCCTGCTGCTGATCACCAAGTTCTTTTCAAAGCGCGTGCGGCCCCGTTTCGTAGCCATGCGCGAAAAGCTCAGCGAAATGAACGCCGCCGCGCAGGAAAACATCGCCGGGAACCGGGTGGTGAAGGCTTTCGCCCGGGAGGAATACGAAAAACAGCGTTTCGATGAAAAGAGCCGCGCTTTCATGGACAGCCACCTGAACATCAACAAAATGTGGCTCACCTTTTTCCCCATGATCGAGTTTATGGTGAACGCCATCCAGCTGGTGACGGTCTTTGTGGGCGGGCTGATGATCATCGAGTCCGGCCTGCACCCGGAGATACAGCCGGCGATGACTCCCGGCACCCTGGCGGTCTTTACCGGGCTGAGCTGGGCGGTCTCCAATCCCATGCGTGAGCTGGGCAACCTGATCAACGATCTGCAGCGCTTTTCCACATCCGCCGCCAAGGCGAAGGAACTGTACTACGGAAAGCCCGGGATCGTGGACGCGGATGATGCCGTGGACCACGGACGCATGCGGGGAAAGATCGAGTTCCGCCACGTTTCCTTTGCCATCGGCGGCAAGCAGATCCTCTCGGATGTGAGCTTCACGGTCCAGGCGGGACAGACAGTCGGCGTCATGGGCCCCACCGGCAGCGGGAAAACCACCCTGATCCAGCTGCTTTCACGTTTCTATGACGTCACGGACGGCGAAGTGCTGGTGGATGACTGCGACGTGAAGCGGTGGAAGCTGCAGCAGCTCAGGGGCGGTATCGGCACCGCCACCCAGGACGTGTTCCTGTTCTCCGACACCGTGGAGGGCAACATCGCCTTTGGCGATCAGGGCCTCACCCTGGAGGAAGTGAAGGATTTCGCCCGCCGGGCGGACGCCGCCGAATTCGCGGAACGCCTTCCGGAAGGCTACGACACCATCATCGGCGAAAGGGGCGTGGGCCTGTCCGGCGGCCAGAGACAGCGCATCGCTCTGGCCCGGGCGCTGGCGGTAAGGCCCAGTATCCTGGTCATGGACAACACCACCTCCGCTGTGGACAGTGAAACGGAACTGTATATCCAGGATCAGCTTCGCCGTCTCCCCTTCGACTGCACCAGGTTCATCATCGCCCAGCGGATCTCGTCCATGCGGGACGCCGATCTCATCGCGCCGGACCTGAAGTGCATCGTGGAGCTCCTTGAAAACTATCCCCGGTAGATCCGTTTCCGTCCATACAAAGAAGCCCTGAAGCGATCCCAGCTCATTTCAGGGCTTTTCACCGATGTCGGTACCATTATTTATCCGCAGGCCCGCGGCCGTTCGCGGCCTTACTTTCCCACGACGGTCCTGGCGAAAGCCGCCGCCGCTTTCAGGTCCTCCGCGTCAGGCTTTCCCTTGTGGATACCCTTGAATTCCCCTTTGCAGTGGAGTTCGCGCTCGTCCACGGGGATGCCCACCTTGTCCGCTTCGGCCTTCACCTTCTTAAGGGTGGAGTTCAGCATGGCGGCGGAGCCGAAATTCACGATACGGCCCACCTTGTACTGATCCAGCCCCCGGATGTAATCCCGCACTTCGGGATCGATACTGAAGGCATAATAGGAATTGCCGAGGAACAGGACATCCACCGGCCCGTCAAGAGGCACGCTCAAAGGCTGCGCCTCCACATTTAATGCCTGCGCGACCGCTTCCGCCAGCCGTTTGGTATTGCCTGTCTTGGTGTAATATCTCACAGCGATCTTCATGGTGATCTTCTCCCTTCATACTGTCGGGAACAGCCGTTCCCCTATCGTTCATGCGGCAGCGTCGTTAGCGTGCTTCCAGAACACCCAGATCAAAAGCATATAGCACACGGTCTTGGGCAGCATCAGCATCCCCAGCATCTTTACCAGGCTCGCGCCCACCGCCACCGGGATATAAAAGAGAAAAGAGAGCGCTACCAGCAGCCAAACGAAACGGAAGCGGCGCACCGCCTGACGTTTCCCGTAGTACAGCCAGACCACGAGGCAGCCAAGCGCCACGAAGGGGATGTTGCGGAGGATCCCCCAGAGGACCGAGCTCTCATTCTCCAGCCAGCGGTTCTGCGGGAAAAGGCACAGGATGATCCTGACGGCGGTGAGCGCGTACACGGTCCATGTAAGCCTCCGGTCCTCCTTTTCCCGGTAGATCCTCAGCCACAGGCGGTAGATCAGCAGATAGAAGATCGTCATGGTGACGCTGGTCACCAGTTTTCCGATGCCCAGCCAGGCATTGAAGTCGCCCGTGACAAAGTAATTCAGCACCCGCGGGATCAGGTGGAATGCGTCGCCGCAGCCAAGGATCAGCACGGAAATGCCCATGAGCTTTCCGACGGTATCCCGCCGTTTCTTTAAGATCAGGATGCCGGTCACCACGGCAAAGACCAGATAAATGATATCAAAAGCGCTCTCACCGTATTTCATCGTTTTTCTCCCCAAGACGTTTTGGTGTTTTTGAAGCACGACCGTCGCTCCGCCTTACGCGGGCGGCCGGGACCTTCATGAGATCACGGCCGCCAGCGGACAAAAGCGATGCGTTATTAATCCAGCTCCGCCGCGACCGCTTTTTTGACCTCGGCCATGTCCACGGTGGGCTCGAACCGGGCGATCACCCGACCCTGACGGTCCACCAGGAACTTGGTGAAATTCCACTTGATGTAGGCCTTGTCACCGAAAGCCTTATTGTTCATGTCGGCGAATTTCTGCAGCATCGCGATCTTGAGCCCCTTCCCGAAACCGGCGAAAGGTTTTTCTTCGGCCAGGTATTTGAACAGCGGCTCCGCCTGCTCCCCGTTGACGTTGATCTTGGCGAACTGAGGAAATTCCGTACCGAACTTCAGCGTGCAGAATT
>CACZOZ010000209.1:0-4969 GCA_902782865.1 uncultured Eubacteriales bacterium | reverse complement strand
TTGAATCGGCGGATCGCTTCCGGCACGAAAAAAAGCCCCGGCCGCGCTTCATAACGGCGCCGGCCGGGGTCTTTGTGAGGTCTGTCAGCCTTTTTTCCCGATCTTCTCAAACAGCGGGAACGCCATCGGCCAGATCCCGATGATCGTGAAGATGATCAGGGCGTAGCGCGCCGTGCGCGTCAGGAACGCCGGCAGGGTGCCGCCGGTGAGGAAATCTTTGCTGAAGGGCAGCTTGAGCAGCGTGTTCATCACATAGTAGATCGCGAAGGCGCCGATCAGCCGCAGGATCATGGCGAAAACGTTCCGGGTGTCGCTGAAGCGCACGAACTTCTCCTCGAAGCGGATCGCGGCGATCAGGCCGATCAAAAGCCCCAGGGAAGTGAAATAATCATCGGTGCGCACGAAAAACACCCCGGGCAGGGATACCGCCAGCAGGATGAGGTGCCTGGTCCATTCGTTTTTCACTTTCTTTTCCAGGGTGACGCAGACCCAGGCCACGATCAGGCCCAGCGCCCATCCGGCCAGGATGTCCGTGGGATAGTGCATCGCGGTCACGGCCCGGCTGAGGCCCACCAGGAAGATGACGCACGCGGCGGTGATCCACATCCATCTCTTCTTCACTTCCTGCGCCAGGGGAAAGAAAAGGCCCGCGGCGGAAGCGCTGTGGATGCTGGGGAAAGACCATCCCTGGGCGGCCACGTCATCAAGGGAAGCGCTGTTCCCGAAGTCCGCCACGCCTTTCACCCGTTCCGGGTACTGCATATAGGGCCGGGGCCGCGTCACCACGGCCTTGATCATCGGCAGCCAGGTGTTGATGACCGTGATGATCAGCGCCAGGCGTTTGCCCACTTCCTTTTTCCAGCAGAAAAGGATGATGAGCAGCACCAGCATCAGTCCGGTCTCACCGGCGATAAAGCTCAGCGCCGTTCCCACCGCGCTGTGCAGGCTCCCCAAAACATTCTGGATCCACTCGATCAGGCTGACTTCCCATTCCATTTTTTCGTCCCTCCCCGGATACATATCCGGTCATCAGATCTTCTCCCGCATGTACTCCCCGCCCGTGAGGTCCTTCCATAGCATCAGGCCGTCCTCCAGGATGATATAGCTGTGGGGCGTGCCCTCCTTGGGGATGGACACCGATCCGGGGTTCACATAGGTGTATCCCTCATGACGGCGACAGCAGGGGATGTGGGTGTGGCCGCACAAAAGGATGTCGCCGGGCTTGAGCGGCGGGGGCGTCTCCTCGTTGAGCAGATGCCCGTGGGTGGCGCAGATCACGCGGCCGGAGACGAACAGCGTGCACATGTCCGCCATCACGGGGAAATCCAGCACCATCTGGTCGACCTCCGCCTCGCAGTTGCCCCGCACGCAGATGAGGTGGGGCGCGATGCCGTTGAGCATTCCGATCACTTCTTTGGGCGCGTAGCCCTCCGGCAGGTCGTTGCGGGGCCCGTGATAGAGAAGGTCGCCCAGCAGCACCAGCCGCTCCGGCGCTTCTTCGCGCCACGCCTCAAGAAGCTTTTCGCACCATAGGGCGGAACCGTGTATGTCCGACGCGATCATGAGTTTCATAAGCACCCCTCCGTTTTTTATCGATCCCGGCATCAGGTCATGCGGCCTTATTATAGCCCTCGGCAGGGAAGACCGCAACGGAAAAACCGCGGTGTCGTTTTTTCTACGGATCGTAGAATAATCGTTCTCCGTTTCGGACGAACCGTGAGTTTTCCGGCCCGCGGGGATATGCTATGATAAGGATGCGAAAACGGGCGGAACGATCGGAAACGATGCGGACTTCCCGGAAGGCTGCCCTCGCCCAGGTCCAAAGGCGAGGATGATCCTGTATATCGGAAAGGAGACGGCACATGATCCAGTTTCGGGAAGGATTTTACGCGGATATCCGTGTGGAGGACAGGAGCGGGACCGTCATCAGGTACAAAGCGGGAGAGCTCGAGGAGATGAAGACCCGCGTGGAGAAACAGGCGTTCATCCGCGTGTACGACGGAAAGATGTGGTATTATGCGTCGGTGACGGATGTGGAGCACCTGCAGCAGACCCTGGACGGCCTTTACGCCGCCGCAGAGGAAAACCCGGCCATCCTTGAGGATCCCGTGGTGCGGCGGTTTGAAAAGAACCGCGACAGGATCGAGGGGTCTGCGGCCCGTACGGTGCGTGACATCCCGCTCAGGGACAAGCAGGCGCTGCTGCTCAACACTCTGCCCATACTCACGGAGGATCCCTGCGTGGCGCTGCCGCAAGGGCAGTATCTGGACAGGAACAGCCGTTTCCGCTTCCTGTCCAGCCTCGGGGCGGACATTTCCTATGAGCTTGAGACCTGCGGGCTGGCGTTCTTCTTCAGCATGGCGGAGAGCGACAGGCAATTCTCCGGGCACTGGCAGAAGGGCGCGACGCACTTTGACGAGCTGACGGGCCTCGGGGATCTTCTCCGGGCCGCGGTGAAGGAGCAGGCGTATTTCATGAGACATTCCGTGCCGGCGGTGCCGGGGGAATATCCGGTGGTGCTGTCACCGGAAGCCGCCGGTGTGTTCGCTCATGAGTCCTTCGGCCACAAGTCCGAGTCGGACTTTATGCTCTCCGACGAGTCCATGAGGGACGAGTGGCAGATCGGGAAGGTCGTGGGCTCCAAGATCCTGTCCATCGCCGAGTGCGGCAGCGTGCCGGGCAGCGGCTTCGTCCCCTATGACGACGAGGGCACCAAAGCGCGGAAAAACTACCTGATCAAAAACGGCGTGCTGGCCGGCCGCCTGCACAGCGCCCAGACCGCCGCTGCGCTCGATGAGGGCCTCACAGGCAACGCGCGCGCCGTCGACTGCACATTCGAGCCCATCGTGCGCATGACCACCACCTGGATCGAGGGTGGGGACCTGACATTCGATGAGATCATCGCCCCGATCCGGAAGGGGTATTACATCAAGACCGTCAACCACGGCAGCGGCATGAGCACCTTCACCATCGCGCCGAGCCTGGCCTATGAGATCGTGGACGGCAGGCTCGGCCGGCCGGTGCAGATCAGCGTCATCACCGGGAACGTGTTCGAGACTCTCGGCCGCATCGACGGGCTCACGAAGGACGTGGAACTTTTGTCCTTCGTCACGGGCGGCTGCGGCAAGATGGAGCAGATGGATCTCCCGGTGGGATTCGGCGGCCCATATGTGCGCGTTTCTTCCATGAACATTCAGTGAGGTGGACAGGATGGAAAAAGAATTCATCAAAGAGACAAAGAGCTCCGTCACCCTGAACGTCACCGCCGGAAAGATCGACAGCTTCCGCAAGATCGAGCGGACCACCGGCACGGTGCGGGTCTATGACAACGGCTGCATCGGCGTGGCGGGCTGCGTCGGTGAGCCGGACGAGGAGAAGCTGACCGCACAGGCGAAGGAAGCGCTCGCCTTCGGCATCCCGTATCCCTGCGTTCTTGAGGAGGCCCTTGAGATGGAGATCCGGGATGATGAGGAGATCATCCCGGAGCCCCGGCTCATCCCGATGATGCGTTCCTTCCTGGAACGCCTGAATGCCATGTGCCCTAAATTCGCGTTCTCCAACAAGATCAGTCTCTCGGCCTGCAAAACGGAGTACCGCAATTCAAAAGGCCGTCATTTTTTCAGCTCTTCCCGGAGTTTCAGGATCGGGCTGCTGGCGCAGGACCGCGGCTCGGGCAACCTGTTCGACACCTTTTTCCTGTGGCAGGGAAAGGATTTCGATCCGGACACGGTGCTTCAGATCTTCAAGGAACAGTACGACGCTTTCTTTGTCCCGGCGGATATCGAGCCCGGGCGGTATCCGGTGATCGCCGGAGGGGAGGACCTGTACGGCACCTTCATGCAGCACTTCATAGGCGACATGTACGCTGCCGGCGCGTCCCTGGTCAGCGGCAGGCTGGGGGAGAAGGCGTTCAGTGAAAAGCTGACGTTGAGGGACGACAAGGATCCCGTCACCGCGCCGGGGACCTGCTTTTTCGACGCGGAAGGCTGTGTGTCTGAGGCCCACCGCCCGACGATCATCGAAAACGGGGTGCTCAAAGCAGTCCTGACCACCAAAAAGACCGCGGAGCAGTACGGCCTGCCCGTCTCCGGCAACGCGGAGGCTGACTATGACGGGGTGCCGGGGATCGGGTTTGGCAATGTGTACCTGGAGCCCACCGCGAAAACGGTGAAGGAACTGGTGCCCGGCAAAGCGGTGTGGGCGGTCATCACCACCGGCGGTGACACCACGCCCGACGGGCATTTCGCCGCGCCGGTGCAGATGGCCTATCTTATGGAGGACGGCCGTCCGGTCGGCCGGCTGCCGGAGATCGGCATCAGCGGCAGTTTCTTCGATATGCTGGGACAGGACTATATCGGCACCGTCCGGGACTATCCCTTCCGGGGCTGCTCCCTGTCCGCCGTTATGATGGATGTGGAGAAGCACTGATCGGGGCGCGGCACGGGATCAAAAGCGTTTCCGCTGAGAAAGATCTTACCATCTTACCATCTTACCAACATTTCCAAACTTTCTAAAACTCCTGAACCAGAGGATACGCTCACGCCGTATTCTCTTTTATATATTTTTAGTTTTCTTGGTAATGTTGGTAAGATAAAGAGGAGAAACGTTGATATTACTGGGGTTTGCCGTCTTACCAGGCATCTTACCAACGTCTTACCAACATCTTACCATCCATCCGCTGAAGACCGGACGAGTAAAAAAACACCGTCATGGCGGTCAGCCTTGACGGTGCTCCCCGGGTTTTCCCGTTCATCAGTCCATATGATGGGGCATTGCCCTGTCAGTCGAACGGCAGCGGCGGGTAATACATTTTGTGGGCCTTTTTGTCGGTCGATGAGTACTCCGGTTTGTCGGCCGGTCTCCATCCGAGCTGGCGGAGGATCTGGGCGATCTCGTTGGAGTCGTGCTTTGTCAGGTCCGGGCAGAACCCGTCCCTGTGCAGTGCCTCCCGCCAGATCTCCAGGATGCA
>CACZOZ010000208.1:0-11849 GCA_902782865.1 uncultured Eubacteriales bacterium | reverse complement strand
TTTCGCCAACAAATAAAATCGCCCGGGCATGACCCGGGCAAGATCGCCGAAGAAATACCGTTTCCGCCGGCAAGCAGGCCGACGAATGTATTTGGTCTTCTCTTCACGCCATGTTCCGGCCGAGACGGAAGGCCTTTATGTTCATATCGAGGAACTTTTCGGGGACCACGGCTTTAAGGGACTTCATCCACACTTCCTCATCGAAATCGAAGTAACGGGACAGGCGGCCCAATAAGACCACGTTCACGGCTTTGGGGCTTCCGGCTTCACGGGCGATCTTCAGGCCGTCCACGGCGTCCACATCCGCGCCCAGATCCCGCATTTTCTCAAGAAGATCCTCCGGATACCGCATGGCACCGGTCACCACGGGCATCGGATCGATCTGCTGGATGTTGGTGATGATCTTGCCGCCTGATCTTAAAAACGGCAGCCACCGGGCGGCTTCGAGGAGCTCAAAGGATATGATCATATCCGCTTCGCCCTTGTCTATGACGGGAGAAAACACCTTGCTGCCGTAGCGGACATATGTGACGACGCTTCCGCCGCGCTGCGACATGCCGTGGACTTCACTGACCTTCACATCGAATCCTTCCTGCAGGAAGAGCTGCCCCAGAAGCTTGCTCGCCAGCAGACTTCCCTGGCCGCCGACGCCGACGATCATGATATTTCTGGTCTCCATGTTATTTACCTCCCTCGAAAGCGTCGAACCTGCACAGCTGGGAGCATACGCCGCAGCCGACGCAGAGCGTCTCGTCCACCCTGGCTTTCCCGTCCTTCATGGATATGGCCGGGCACCCGATCTGCATGCAGGCTTTGCATCCCCTGCATTTTTCTTTATCGATGACGAGCGGGGGCGCGTGCTTGACGTATTTGAGGAGCGCGCACGGACGTCTTGAAATGATCACCGAAGGCTCGGAAACAGCGCACTCTTCCTTGACCGCCCTGTCGCATGCCGCCAGGTCATATGGGTCGACCACCCGCACCCTTTTGATGCCCATCGCCCTGCACAGGCTCTCAAGATCGATCTTCCCCGCGGGATCGCCTTTGATGTTGTAGCCTGTCGTGGGATTTTGCTGATGACCCGTCATGCCCGTGATGGAATTATCCAGGATGATCACCGTGGAATTGGACTGGTTATACGCGATATTCGCAAGTCCCGTCATGCCGGAGTGCATGAAGGTGGAGTCACCGATCACGGCGACGGTGCTGTTTTCCTTTTCGCCGTCAGTGGCTTTGTTGAAACCGTGGATCCCGGATACCGAAGCGCCCATGCACGCGGTCATCTCGATGGTCTGCAGCGGCGCGACGGCCCCCAGGGTGTAGCATCCGATATCTCCCAGCACGGTCAGGTGGTTCCGTTTGAGGGTATAGAACAATCCTCGATGCGGACATCCCGCGCACATGACCGGCGGCCTCGGAGGAAGAGCTTCGCTCAGCGCGCTGTTTTTCTTTTCCTCAAGGCCCATGATCCGGGTCAAAAGCCCCTGGCTCAGCTCGCCCTCAACAGGGAATACGTCCTTTCCCACCGGATCGAGGCCGATGATCCGGCAGTGCTCTTCGATGAAAGGATCCAGCTCTTCCACGACCACGAGCTTTTTGACTTTCGCCGCAAAATCAAGGATCTTCTTGACCGGCAGAGGCCATATCATGCCCAGCTTCAGCACCGGATACCTGTCACCGAAAACCTCCTTGACGTACTGATACGATGTGGAGGAGGAGATGAATCCGACGGCATCGTCGCTGCCCTCGTCGATCCTGTTCAGGGACGATGTTTCGGCGAACTCGATCAGCTTCCGAGTGCGTTCTTCCACGATGGGGTGACGCTTGATGGCGTTTCCCGGCATCATAACATACTTCGGTATGTTTTTCTCGTAATGTTTCTCGGGAGCTTCGATCCTTTCACCGGTCTCCACGATGGACTGGGAATGAGCGATCCGCGTGCACATTTTCAGGAACACCGGTGTGTCGAATCCCTCGGAGATCCTGTAAGCTTCCCGGGCGAAAAGCAGCGCTTCGGAGGAATCGGACGGTTCCAGCATGGGCACCTTCGCCGCTTTGGCATAGTGCCTGGAATCCTGCTCGTTCTGGGAGGAATGCATGCCGGCGTCATCCGCCACGCCGATGATGAGCCCCGCGTTGACGCCTGTGTAGGAGATGGTGAACAGCGGATCGGCCGCCACATTGAGCCCCACATGCTTCATGCCGCAGAAAGAGCGCCTGCCCGCCAGGCTCGCGCCGAATGCCGCTTCGAGAGCGACTTTCTCGTTGGGCGCCCATTCACAGTAGATCTCGTCGTATTTCGCGGCTTCCTCCGTGATCTCCGTACTGGGCGTTCCGGGATAACTGCTCACGAAACCGCAGCCAGCCTCATACAGCCCTCTGGCCGCGGCGGCGTTGCCAAGCATCAGTCTTTTCATTTTTTATCCTCCTGTTTTCCTGTGTCGGCGGCAAATCCGTTCCGGAATATCACGTCACGCATCACGCACCGATCATTGTTCAGTATATTTCTCCTGACCCTGCTGATGGTCGCCGTACTGGTGGCGCTTTGCTTGAGGATCTCCATATAGGCCTTGTCCTGAAGCAGAGCCACCGCCACGTCAAAGCGGTTTTTCAGGCTTCTGAGTTCGGTGTCGGTGCAAAGTTCCTCAAAAAAGCGCCGGCACTCCTCTTCATCTCTCAGGTCAACGATCGCCTTGTACATCTGGTGAACTGACGTATCTGTTTTCGTTCCGTCCATCAAAACGCCCCTCCCGATTTTCTTTCATGCATTTTAACACATTAAAGCGTGAAAGTAAAGCCCAAAATCACTGATCGTAAGAGAACATGCGATTGCCTGAAACGGATCGATGTGATATGATGGCCCGGAACAACGTTCAGGTTTCGATGATAAACCGTGAAAGAAGGCATTTTATGAATGAAAAAGAACGAAGTCTGTTTTTGAGCGAATGCGAAAACGACTGCCGCGCCGTTTTTGAGAAGCTCGATGAAACGGAAAGAGAAAACACCCGCCGCATACTGAAGGCTTTTCAGGAGGAGAACGTGGCTGTAAGACATTTTTCCCCTTCCGAAGGCTATGGCTATGATGATATCGCCCGGGATACGCTGGAAAGGATATTTGCGCGGATCTTCGGATCCGAAGACGCGATCGTCCGTCCCCATATCGTCAGCGGGACTCATGCCCTGTCGCTGGCTCTCTTCGGGCTCACCAGGCCCGGAGACCAGATCCTGAGCGTGACCGGCACGCCCTATGATACGCTGCAGACGGTCCTCGGGATCAGCGGCAGCGCGCCTGGCAATCTCAAAGAACGCGGCGTAGACTATATCCAGACCGATCTTCTTCCGGATGGTTCCATTGACCTTGAGAAAGCGGCTGCTGCTGCCACGCCCGCCACGAAGCTGATCACGATCCAGCGCAGCAGAGGCTATGCCTGGCGGTCCGCCCTCAGGCCGGAGCAGATCAAAAACGCGGTACGCTTCCTGCATGAGCGCGTTCCCGGCGCCATGATCCTGGTGGACAACTGCTACGGGGAGTTCACCTCCGCCGAAGAGCCCACCCACTGGGGGGCCGATGTCTGCGCCGGCAGCCTCATCAAAAACCCAGGGGGCGGTATCGCGCCCACCGGCGGTTATCTTTGCGGCACATCAAAAGCCATCGGCATGATCGAAGGCGCACTGACCGCTCCCGGTATCGGGCGTGAAGAGGGAAGCTACGCCGGCAGCTACAGGCCCTTCTATCAGGGGTTGTTCATGGCGCCCCACGCGGTCACTCAGGCCCTGAAGACAGCCGTTCTCGCCGCCAGGGTCTTTGACAGACTGGGGTATCTGACGAGCCCCGCCTTCGATGGGGAGCGCGGTGATATCATCCAGGCCATACAAATGAAGACCCCCGGCAGGCTGATCGCTTTCTGCCAGGGGATCCAATCCGCTTCTCCCGTCGATTCGAACGCTCTTCCCGAGCCCTGGGACATGCCCGGATATCAGGATCAGGTCATCATGGCCGCGGGGACTTTCGTGCCCGGCGCGTCCATCGAGCTTTCCGCAGACGGCCCCATGCGGGAGCCCTATACGGTCTACCTTCAGGGCGCCCTCACCTACCAGCACGGCAGGGAAGCTTTGATGCGGGTCCTCACCATGCTCGAGAACGCCGGTTAACCGAAGAGCGTTTTGAGCTCCTCGAATTTGTCATGGGTGATCAGCGCGTCCTGTTTGGTGCCTTCCAGGCGGATCACGTAGGTCCACCGGCCGTATGGCGTGATGTCCCGTATGGCGTTCAGATTGACGATGTAGCTCTTGTGGCACCGCATGAACATGCTGCTGTCCAGGCGGGATTCCAGCTCGCTCAAAGTATCCGCGATCACGTATCTTGAATCCTTCGTGTAGACCACGGTGGTGCGTTCCTCCCGCTGGATCAGAAGGATCTCTGCGGGGTCAAGAAGCGTCACCCCATCCCGGTGGCGGAGCATGAGCCGGGAGAAATTCTTGTTTTGGGGCTTTTCTCCGGTGTTCGCCGTCAGGACAGCTTCCTGCTTCTCATTCAGACGCGAGATCCGCTGCAGCGTCTCCTGGACACGAGCCACATCGAAGGGCTTGACCAGATAGTCGAAGGCATAGAGTTTGAAAGCCTCGCTCATATACTCTTCGTGTCCCGTGGCGAAGATAAGGATACATTCGGGCTCTCTGTCCTGGATCTCCCTGGCGCATTCCACGCCATTCTGGCCGGGCATGTCCACATCCAGGAATACCACGGCGGGCTTTTCCCTGTCAAAGAGCCGAAGTGTCTCGATACCGTCCCCGGCCTCCCCCACAACGGTGAAGGCCGGGTTCTTTTCGATCATTTTGTGCAGGATCTTCCTGATATTGATATCGTCGTCACAGACAAGTACCGGTATCTGCGGCCGCGTCATAGTTTTCCTCTCCGTTACGCATCGTATTCTTGTTGCTGAGGATCTCGGCCCACACCACACCTCTGACGATGTCGTTCATGCCGGGGAACATATGGCTGATATCCCCTGTCTGACCCGCGGATGCTTCATCAGCCGCGTTCCTGCTCTCCTCGAAAGCGGCATAGCAGTCGTCCTGATCCTCGTCATGGAACTCCAGGGAATGGAACTCGCGGTCCAGTTCCCTGAAGGCGGACCCCGCTTCGGGCGCAGGTCTTTCGGCACGCGCTGCGGAGGCGGCGGGCCGTGCGGCCGCGGCCGCTCCGCCGCGTTTTGCGGCGGAGGGCGCTGCCGTATGATCCGCTGAAGCCTGTTTCTTATTGTTCTGAATGCGCTTTTCGGCTGCCCTGCTGAGCGCGATGATACCTGAGACCAGCAGGAGCCAGAGCGGCACGATAAATCCCGGGAACATACTCAGCCTCCGTCAGCGTTTATTTGCCGTTGGGCTTCTTGGGCTGCGTGATAGCCGGTTCGGGGCCGGCGGCCTTGGCGATGCCGTTGCGCATCTGGGTGTCCGCGATGGTGTTCTGCAGCTTGTAATAATCGATCGCGCCCAGTTTACCGCTCCGGAGCGCTTCCGCCATGGCAAGAGGCACCTGAGCCTCGGCTTCCACGACCTTCGCGTGCATCTCCTGCACGGCAGCTTTCATTTCCTGCTCCTTGGCCACGGCCATGGCGCGGCGTTCCTCCGCCTTCGCCTGAGCGATACGCCTGTCGGCTTCGGCCTGATCCATCTGGAGCTGGGCACCGATATTCCTGCCCACGTCGATATCGGCGATATCGATGGAAAGGATCTCGTAAGCCGTACCGGCGTCAAGGCCCTTGCCGAGCACTGTCTGGCTGATGGAATCGGGGTTTTCCAGAACATCCTTATGGCTGGAGGATGAACCGATCGTGGTCACGATGCCTTCACCGACCCTGGCGATGATGGTCTCCTCACCGGCGCCGCCTACCAGGTGCTCGATATTGGTGCGGACGGTGACCCGTGCCTTGACCCTCAGCTCGATGCCGTCCTGAGCGATGGCGGCGACCGGCGGCGTTTCGATCACCTTGGGAAGCACGCTCATCTGCACCGCCTGGAGCACGTCACGGCCCGCCAGGTCGATCGCGCGCGCGGTCTCGAAGCTCAGGTTGATCCCGGCCTGCTTGGCGGAGATCAGGGCGTTGACGACGCGTTCCACGTTGCCCTTGGCCAGATAGTGGGTCTCAAGCATGTCGGTGGTCACATCCAGCCCCGCTTTCCGGCCCTGGATAAAGGCGTTCACCATCTGCTGCGGGGGGATCCTGCGGAAGCGCATGCCGACGAGAGTGGAGATCTTGACAGGCACACCTGAAGCGAGCGCCGTGATCCACAGCCCGAGAGGCACGTAGCGGAAAAACACAGCCAGTACGATGAGAATGACCAGTACCAGAAGCAGCACCATCATCATGGGTTCCATAATCGTTCTCCTTTCATCAACAACAGTTCATTTTATCAGCATCAGGTTTTTTCGGCTCTGACGACGATCCTGTTTCCCTGGATGCTCCTGATCACCACGGCTTCTCCCTTTCGGATATAATCGCCTTCCGACACCACGTTCATCCTCACTTCATCGAAATTGGCGATCCCGGAAGGCCTCAGATCCGTCTGAGCGACGCCTTTGCGCCCCACCAGGGACGCGACATCCGATTCCTCAAGGACCAGCGGAACATCTTTCAAACCCCACAGCTTGCGGAATCCCTGGCCCCGTTTCGCGTTCCTGAGCGATACGGTGATAGCTGTCCCGGCCAGGAGCAGCGCGCCCAGTGTCATCCAAAGGCCCGCCGCTGAACCGTACTGATTCCAGACCATCACGATGCTCCCCGCCATCAGCAGAGCACCGCCGATGCCTGCGACGCCGAAGCCCGGCATGAACACTTCCACCACCAGCAGGGATATGCCTGTGATGCAGGCAATGATCAGGGCGAGGTTCTCGGCGATAAAAGTCCCTAAATCCTGCATGTTCTCCCTCCTTTCATGACCGCATTGTACCTTTATGCCTTCTGTTTTTCAACCCCCGATGTGCGAAAGATACATATTCGTGTCTGAAATGACAGGGCTGTCAAGCCTAAAATGTGTCATCAGTTGACAAATCGTGCCCCGGGGTGATAATGTCACTGTGTCGGGAGAGCTGCCCCGCGGCCGAAAAAAGGATGATAGTGTATCCGTCTGCCCGCCGTCATGTCCGGTCCCGCCGCTCATCCCGCGGCTGATACGATAACGATCACGGAGGTTTCAGGATGACATTTTTTCAAAGATTCATCGCGCGTCTGCGCTCGTTCATGGCAGGAAGGAACGGAGTGGACCAGCTGGGGATCTGCTCCCTGGCGCTGAGTCTTCTCACTCAGCTCATCGGATCGTTCACCGGCAGTTTTATCCTTTTGATCCTGAGCATGGCCCTGTATATCTATACTGTCTTCCGCATCTTTTCGCGCAAGCGCTACGCGCGCCAGAAAGAAAACGAGCAGTTTCTGACCGCCTATGGGAACATCGTGACGAAGATCAGGCAGTTCTTCATGCGTCTCAAGCTCCGGAAGGAATACAAATACTTCAAATGCGAAAAGTGCCGCACCTTGATCAGGCTTCGCCGCGGCGGCGGGGAAAAAACAGTCGTCTGTCCCAAGTGCGGGCATACTTTCCAGAAAAAAACCTGAGGTCCAGACTATGTTCGGTTTTGTACGTCCTTATGAAAAAGGCCTGAGCGAAGAGGAATTCGTCCGTTTTCGTTCCGTGTACTGCGGCCTGTGCCATATGCTGAACGATAACTTCGGCCCGCTCGGCCGGCTCGGCCTCAATTACGACATGACCTTCATGACGATCCTGCTCCAGTCACTGTATGAACCGGCGGAGACCCTGAAAATGGAACGCTGCCCGCTGCACCCCGCTCGGAAGCACCCCGAGGCTGTTTCGGATATCACGCGTTACGCCGCCGATATGACGATCATACTCACCTATCATAAGGCCGCGGATGATTGGAAAGACGAAAAAAAACTCCCGTCCCGGGCCTACAGCACCCTTCTGCGGAAGCATTATGACGCCGTCAGAGCGCGGCGGGAGCGGCAGTGCGCGGCAGTCGAAGAATGCATCGCCGCTATCCATCGAGTGGAAGAGGGGCATAACGCTCCCCCCGAAACAGCGGCCAACCTTTCCGGCAGGATGCTGTCGGAGATCTATCATTTCAAGGACGATCATTTTACCGGCGTGATGACCCGCTTCGGCGCGGAACTCGGAAGGGCCGTATACATGATCGACGCGGCTGTGGACTACGGATCGGACAAACGTTCCGGATGCTTCAATCCGCTCATACAGATGGGGCTCAGCCCCAAGGATGCCGCCGGCCTTATCCAGATCCCTCTTGGAGAGGCGGCGGGCGCATTCGAGAGCCTGCCCCTTGAAAAAGACCTCAACCTGATGCGGAACGTCCTTTACAGCGGGATCTGGCAGAGCTACAACGCTTCCATTATGAAGAAAGAGAGACACGATCATGGTCAATGATCCTTACGCGATCCTGGGCATATCAAAAGACGCATCCGAGGATGAGATCAAAAAAGCATACCGCCGCAAGGCCAAGGAGTGCCATCCGGATCTGCACCCGGACGATCCCGATGCGACCCGGAAGATGAACGATGTCAACGAAGCGTACGACATGCTGATGCATCCCGAGAAATACCAGGGGCGCGGCGCCTCTTACGGTCAGCAGCAGGGATCCGGCCCGGATCCTTTCAGGCAGCAGACCTATTCCGGAGGATATTCCTCTTACGGTCAGAACCGTCAGGGATACGGACCCACCTACGGGAGCGGCCCGCAGGGCCAGCCCGGCCCGGAATGGTTCAGTTTTGACGACCTGTTCGGCTTCGGCGCCGGGACCGCGTATGCCGAGCCTCCGCGGGAGGAGGCGATGGACACGCCCGAGATCCGCCAGTCCGTCCGCATGATCAACACCCAGCGTTACGAGGAAGCTTTCAATGTGCTCTCGAACATCCAGAGCCGAGCGCGGGATGCCCGGTGGCACTATCTTGCCGCCCTGGCCCATTACGGGCTCGGCAACACAATGACCGCCATGGAGGAGATACAGAAAGCCCTGCAGCTCGATCCGGGAAATCAGATCTATCAGCAGACTTATCAGGCCTACCGCCGCTCCTCCGCGCAGTATGACCAGCGGTCGCGGGGCTTTTACCGCGGGGCCGCGGATCCCAGCAGATGGTGCATGACTTTCTGCCTCGCGAATCTTTTCTGCAACTGCTGCTGCAGGCGCTGCTGAATAATACGTTAAAGACGGGGGATCAAACATGAGCAGGACCATCGGCATCGATCTGGGCACCACCAACAGCTGCGTTTCAGTGGTCGAAGGCGGGCAGGCCGTGATCATCCCTAATGATAAAGGAGAAAGGACCACCCCTTCCGTGGTCGCGTTCACCAAGGACGGCGAAAGGCTCGTAGGAAGCGCCGCCGCGCATCAGGCGATCATCAATCCGAAGAGGACCATCGCGTCCGTCAAGCGCCAAATGGGGACCGACTGGCGGGCGGCCATCGACGGCAAGGACTGGACTCCCCAGGAGATCAGCGCCATGATCCTCAAAAAGCTGCGCACCGACGCGGAAGCCTTCCTGGGAGAGCCCGTTCGCGACGCGGTCATCACCGTACCCGCGTATTTCAACAACATCCAGCGTCAGGCCACGAAGGACGCCGGCACCATCGCCGGGCTCAACGTGCTCAGGATCATCAACGAACCCACCAGCGCGGCCCTGGCCTACGGGCTCAACAAGGGCCAGGCTCAGAAGGTCATGGTATATGATCTTGGCGGCGGTACCTTCGACGTATCCATCATTGAGATCGGCGAGAGCGTGATCGAGGTGCTGGCCACCTCCGGCGACAATCATCTGGGCGGTGACGATTATGACGACCGGATCGTGAAGTGGATCATCGCCGAGGCCAAAGCAAAACTAGATCTGGATCTGAGCGGGGATCAGAGCGCCCTGACCCGGATCCGCGAGGCCGCCGAAAGCGCGAAGAAAGATCTGTCTTATACCGACAGCACCCTGATCTCCCTGCCCTATCTCACCATCAGGAACAACGCGCCTGTCCATCTTGAGCTCACGCTGTCAAGACGCGTCTTTGAGGATATGACCCGTGACCTGACGGAACGCACCGCGGGGCCGGTCAAAAACGCTCTCAATGATGCGGGCATCGCTCCTTCCGAGCTGGACCGTGTCCTTCTGGTAGGCGGCTCCACACGGATGCCTTCTGTCCAGGCCAAAGTCAGGGAACTGACCGGCATGGAACCTTCCCGGAGCATCAATCCGGATGAGTGTGTGGCCCAGGGCGCCGCGATCCAGGGGGATACCCTGAGCGGCAATACTCTCATCACCCGCAACAGCGTCCTTCTTCTGGACGTCACCCCCCTGTCTCTTGCCATCGAAACGGTGGGCGGCGTCGCCACCCGGGTGGTGGAGCGCAACTCGACCCTCCCCCTTCACTACTCCCAGGTATTCACTACGGCGGCCCCCTTCCAGTCCAGCGTGGATATCCATGTGCTCCAGGGAGAAAGGCCCATGGCCGCGGACAATAAGACCATCGGGCGATTCCGCCTGAAGAACATCAAACGGGCCCCCGCCGGTGTGCCGCAGATCGAGGTGTCCTTCGATATCGACACCAACGGGATCCTTCGGGTATCCGCCAAAGACAAGGACACGGGGATGGAACAGTCCATCACCATCACTTCGGATCAGAGGATGACCGATGACGAGATCTCACGGGCTATCCGGGACGCGGAGGAGTACGCCTCCCAGGACAAAACGCGCAGGGACGCCGTCGATGCGGTCAGTCAGGCGCAGATGCTCATGGATACCGTTCAGAGGGATCTGGACGGCAGGATGAAGGATCTTGCGAAAGACAAGAGAAAAGAGATCAAAAAGGAACTTGATGTTCTCAGGAAGCTTGCCTCCGCGCGCCAGGCCGCCAGGATGACGGACCGGGACATCGCCGCCGTCCGGGAGCAGATGGATAAGCTCAAAAAGTCTGCCGATATCCGGTAGATCCAGTCCGTTTTTCTTTCGGGGCCCGCCTTTTATCGGCGGCCCTTTTGTGTTGCGGTCATACAAAACCCGCTCTGATGCGCCCAAAAGCAAAAAATGCAAAAAAACACCTAAAAAACCGCAAAAAAACTGTTTACTTTTTATCGGCGTTATGCTAAAATTCGCCATAGTCCTGAGGTAATAATCCTTTTCTGGGAAATGAACGTTATTTTTCTGAAATGAAAGAGGGTTTCTGTTCGTCAAGAAAGTAAAACGTTTTAGATGTATGTTTTCGGAAACGAAACCGTTTGAGCCGTCCAAATCGTCTCTTCACAGCGAAGAACGCTGTTTGAGAAAATATGCGGAATGATCCGCAATATTAAAAGGAGGAACCCGTCATGAAAAAGACTCTCGCGATCGTTCTGGCCCTCATGCTGATGCTCGGCTGCGTCAGCTTCGCCAGCGCGGAGACCCCCAAGATCAAGCTGGTCGTCTGGTCCTTCACCAACGAGCTGCAGGGCATGATCGAAAAGTACTATCTGCCCGATCATCCCGAACTTGAGATCGAGTTCCAGATCTACCCCACCGACGGTCATGCCTATCAGGACAAGGTCGACAACCTGCTGGGCTCCAACGCCGCCAGCGACGAAGCTCCCGACATCTTCACCCTGGAAGCCGCGTTCGTGAAGCACTACGTCGAAATGGACTGGACCGGCGACCTGAAGACCATCGGCTTCACCGATGAAGAACTGGCCTCCGCGTTCCCCGTGATGGCGCAGATCGGCGCCAACTCTGCCGGCGTCCAGAAGGGCCTGTCCTGGCAGTCCACCCCCCGCGTCCTGATGTATCGTGCTTCCCTGGCCGAGAAGTACCTGG
>CACZOZ010000207.1:0-3687 GCA_902782865.1 uncultured Eubacteriales bacterium | reverse complement strand
GATTTTTACGGTATATTCAGCTATCGTAACTATGGACTGATAAAATAATGGACATCTAGCAAACTTTGGACGGTTCAATTTAACACATTTTTTCAATCATGCCATACTCCCCTTAACGATTTGAAGGGGTGATGATATGGCAAGGCAGGCACGGAAACTGAGTGAGTCCGGGTATACAGGACTATCGGGGACGGTTCTATTAGACACGTTTTTCGGCCATTCCAGAGTAAAATCATCGGGGTTTTCGACTTGTGGAACTTCCGGGGACGGTTCTGCTTGACCTATCATCTCAGCCATGCCATGCTCCCCTGAGCGTGAAAGATGCGATGCTATGCCGCGGCATGCACTAAACAGCAGGGTCATATGCATGTGGTGATGAGGATAAAACAGCGATATCGGACGGTGTTGTATAAACGCCGGTTTTCGCGTGCCATTCTGCCATCCTTGCTGTGAGTATTCACTGCGCCTCTTTGCGCCGGGATCAAGGCACTGCAGAAACATTTTCCGGCGTTTTTCACCTTCGGGCCGGTATAAAAATATCCCAAAGCGGCCTTGTGATCTGGTCCGCTTTGGGAATGCGCTCGTCTTTCATCATGATGATCTGAAACCGCTGCCGAACGTCTTCATGCGGCCCGGATCTCTTATCTCCGGGTCGCGGTCTATCCTTTGATCCCGCCTTTCCCGGCGATTTGGTCCGTCAGGCGCTTTTTCCTGCCCCGGCGGGACAGCACCACGCTCTGCAGCAGGATGAACAGGCACAGCATGGCGCCGGTGGTGATGGACTGCCACCAGGGCTCCCTCAGGCCGGAGGTCACCACGATGGACTTGATGGTGGTCAGCGTCAGCACCCCGAAGAGGGTGCCGATCACGTTGCCCACGCCGCCTGAGAGCAGGGTGCCGCCGATGATGGAGGAGGCGATGGCGTTCATCTCCGAGGCCGTGGCGTTGGTGGCGTTGCCGGCGCAGGTGTGCATCGTGAACACGAATCCCGCGATGCCGGCCAGGAGCCCGGAGATGAGATGGGCCGTGAAGCGGGTCCTGCGCACGTTGATGCCCAGCATCAGGGCGCTCTGCCGGTTCCCGCCCACGGCGTAGAAGCCGCGGCCCAGGCGCGACCAGCGCAGCAAAAGGAAAATGAGGAGCACCACGGAAAGGGCGATGATCACGCCGATCTCCATCTTGGCCGGGATCATCACGCCTTTTTTATTGGGGGAGCCCAGGAAGGGGATCTCCAGGCGGTCCTGCAGCATCTCGGCGATGGCGCCGGTGGCCTTCTGGGGCTGCACGGAAATGATGGTGATCATGCCCCGGGCGAAGAACATGCCCGCCAGGGTGATGATGAAGGGCTGGATGTCCAGATAGGCGATCAGGGCGCCCTGTACGGCGCCGAACATGAGGCCGATGCACAGGGCCATCGAAGCGGCGCACGCGATCCGGGCGGTGTCGCTCATCTCCATTTCGGGCCACATGCTGCCGTTGAGGATCATCACGCACACCATGGTCACCAGGGCGGTGACGCCGCCCACGGAGATGTCGATGGACCCGGTGATCATCACCACCGTGAGCCCGCAGGACACGATGATCAGGAAGGCGTTCTCGTTGAGCATGTCGAAGATCTGCTGGGGCTTGAGAAAGCCGCCGCGGAAGACGGCCATGGCGGTGACGTACATCGCGATGAAGATGCCGATGGTGATGCTCATCAGGAGGCCGGTATTGGTGATGGGCTCACGCTTTTCCCGGGGAGCGGTCTTCGTGTTTCCCGTCATGTCACACCGCCTCCTTTCCCGCGCTCAGAGGCACCCGGTCCCTGATGCGCTTCCTGAAGGCGTCGAACTTTGCCTTGACCACCGGGGACCCCAATACCACCAGCAGGATGATCACCACGGCCTTGTAGGCCTTCACGTCGGTGGAGGACACCTTCATGGCGTACAAGGTGGTGGTCAGGGCCTGGATGGTATAGGCGCCCAGGATGGAGCCGGTCATCTTGAACTTGCCGCCGCCTAAGTTGTTGCCGCCGATGGCCACGGCCAGGATGGCGTCCATCTCCACGTTGAGCAGCAGTGTCTCATGGTTGATCAGCTGCAGCCGGCTCACGCCGATCACGCCGGACACCGAGCAGCACGCGCCCAGAAGGATGAAGGCCATCAGCTTCATGCCCACGGCGTTGATGCCGTTGAGGCGGGCGGCGCCCTGGTTGATGCCCACGGTCTGCATGTACAGTTCCATGGTGGTGAAGCGGAAGATCAGGGCGAAAACGAGTCCCATGAAGGCCACGATCAGGATCGGCGTGGGCACCGGTATTCCGGGGATGAAGCTCCCTATGGCCTTGATGATCGCGCTGTCCACCGTGGGGGTGGCGCCCCCGTTGATCCAGTAGGCGATGGACCTGCCGCAGGTGAACAGGATCAGCGTGGCGATCATGGGCTGGATGCGGAACACCGCCACCAGCGTGCCGTTGAAGGCCCCGAAGGCCATGGCCGCCAGGCAGCATAAGATCACGCCCGCCAGCACGATGCCCGGGGTGATGGCGCCGCCGGACTTTAAGACCCGCACGAACACGCTGCCCGCGATGGCCGCCAGACACCCCACAGAGATGTCCTGCCCGCCGGAGGCGGCGGTGACCAGGGTCATGCCCATGGCCAGGATCACCAGTTCCGACGCGCCGTTGAGGATGGAGATCAGGTTGCCCTGCAGCACCGGGTTGCCGTCGTTGTTGGTGGTCAGCTCCACGGAAAAGAAGCTGTGGTCCCGGATGAGGTTGAAGATCACCAGCACGCCCAGCGCGATCAGGGGCACCAGCAGCTGGGCGTTGTTCTGCCAAAAAGCGCTCCTCTTTTTCGTTATTCCGCTCATTTGCCGCCTTCACCTCCCGCGATGGTGACCATCACCTGGTCCTGGGTCAGTTCGTCCCCGGTGAGCTCGCCCACGATCTTCCTGTCCCGCATCACGATCAGCCTGGAGCAGGTGCGCAGCATCTCCTCGATCTCCGAGGAGATGAAGGTGATGCTCATGCCCTCCCTGTCCAGCTCCCGCACCAGCCGCTGGATCTCCGTCTTGGTGCCCACGTCGATGCCGCGGGTGGGCTCATCCAGGATCAGGTACTTGGGATGGGTCAGCAGCCAGCGGGCCAGGATCACCTTCTGCTGGTTGCCGCCGGACAAGGACTTGATGGGCGTGTCCGCCGAGGCGGTCTTGATGTCCAGCGCCTTGATGTACTCGTCCGCGAAGGTCTCCGCCTCCGCGCGGTTGAGGGGATGGAAGAAGCCCTTCATCACCTGCATGGCCAGGATGATGTTGTCCCGCACGGACAGGTCCGCGATGATGCCGTCCCGCTTCCGGTCCTCGGGCAGGTAGCCGATGCCCTGGCGCATGGCGTCCATGGGCCTGCGCACGGTCACGTTCTTCCCTTCCATCTTCACCCTGCCGCCGGTCACCCGGTCGGCGCCGAAGATGGCGCGCACGCTCTCGCTGCGGCCGGATCCCAAAAGGCCCGTGAATCCGTTCACCTCGCCTTTGTACACCTCAAAGTCGAAGGGCCGGCTCTCGGAGCTGGACAGCTTGTCCGCCTCGTAGAGCTTTTCCCCCTCCGCGGCGGCGCCGGGCTTGTCGATCACCGACAGGCTCTCCAGTTCCTTGCCCATCATCTTGGCCACCAGCTCCACCTGGGGCAGCTCCTGCACCGGGTAT
>CACZOZ010000206.1:0-18675 GCA_902782865.1 uncultured Eubacteriales bacterium | reverse complement strand
GGATAACGCTTTCGTGACCCTGCTGGGCCCGTCGGGCTGCGGCAAGACCACCACCCTGAGGATGATCGCCGGTCTGGAGACGCCCACCGAGGGCCGTATCACCATCGACGGCGTGCCGGTGTTCGACAGCGCTCAGGGGATCAACATCCCGCCGAACAAGCGCCGTGTGGGCTTCCTGTTCCAGAATTGCGCCCTGTGGCCCAATATGACCGTGTACCAGAATATCGCTTTCGGCCTGAGCAACATCAACGAGGCCGGGCTCTCCGTGACCGAGGCGGGCGAGGTGGTCCGGACCAATCCGTCCGAGGCGACCGGCCCGGCCAGAAAGCTGACGAAAGAAGAGATCAAGCGCGTGGTGGACAGGGTCAGCGCCATCGTGAAGATCGGCCAGTTCCTGGACCGCTATCCCTCCGAGCTTTCCGGCGGCCAGCAGCAGCGCGTGGCTATCGCGCGTACGCTCGCGCCGAGCCCCCGGGTGCTGTTCATGGACGAGCCTCTGTCCAACCTGGACGCCAAGCTGCGCCTTGAGATGCGTTCAGAACTGCAGCGTCTGCACCTGAGCACCGGGTCCACCTTCGTATACGTGACCCATGACCAGATGGAAGCCATGACCCTGGCAACGAAGATCTGTCTGATCGACAACGGCCGCCTGCAGCAGTACGACGAGCCCCTGACGGTCTATAACCGGCCGAAGAATCTCTTCGTGGCGGACTTCGTGGGCAATCCGGCGGTCAATTTCATCGAGGCCACGGGTACACAGGGTGCCGGCGGCCTGGTGGATCTGACGATCTTCGACAAGGTCCGTGCCTCTTTCAAGCCCGAGGGCGGCCTGCTTTTGAGTGACTGGGCCCGGGATAACGCCAGGGACGAGGAAGAAGAAGCGCTCAGGTTCAAGGAGATCGCGTCCAGGGCCGGGTATGTGGAGAAGACCAACAAGGATGTGCCCTTCCCGTACCATATCGCCGTGGTGGATGATCCGGGCACCAGGCGGAGGGAACCCAAGGAGGATGATTTTGTCCTCGGTGTCCGGCCTGAGTTCGTGCATATCTCCGATGACGGGGCCATCGAGGGCGAGGTGTTCAGCGCCATGCCCACCGGCATGGAGACCACCGTGCGCATCCGGGTGGGCAACTACCTGCTCACCAGCGTGATGTTCGGCGGCCTGATCTACAAGATCGGGCAGAAGGTGCGCCTGTCCTTCACCGGGAATAACGTGATGCTCTTCTCCCGCGTGAACGGCAAGCTGATCACCGAGGGCAGCCTGGACATCCGGTCATGATGGCCATAGGATCAAAAAACAGAGCGAAAACCTGCGAAATATCACAAAATAAAACTTGCATTTGATGCTCTGTTGTGGTAAAATAGCTGACGCTGTAGAGCAGTAAGTTGATGGGAGGTGAAAGAGAGATGCCCAATATCCAGTCCGCAAAGAAGCGCGTGAAGGTCAGCGAAAAGAAAAATCTGCGGAATCGTATGGTGAGATCCGGCGTGAAAACCAGCATGAAGAAGTTCAACGCCGCTCTGGACGCAGGTGTGGAACCCGCTAAAGCGCAACTGAGCGCCACCACCTCCGCTGTCGATAAGGCTGTTACCAAGGGCGTTATGCACAAGAACGCCGCTAACCGCATCAAGGCGCGTATGGCTCTGGCAGTTGACAAGGCAAGCCGCGCTTGAGATCGATGATGAGTTGACCCGCGGATCATATCCGCGGGTCTTTGATTTTGACAAGGTGCTGCGGCACGATATGGAGGATCGGTATGGGTATCATTCCATCCAGGAATCTGGAAGAGCAGAGAAGAGAAGAAAACGGGATCACGTATTTTGACCGCGGGATCATCCAAGGCGCGAACGGCAGGAAGTACCGCCGCTTCGCGATCCAGACCCATTTTGTCCAGCGGGGAGAGGATCAGGCGGCCCTGGTGGAAAAATACGTCCGGCCCCTGTACCGTGAAGGCGACGTGCTGTCCTTCGGCGCGAAGGTCATGTGCATGTGCGTGGAATCGGTCAAGACCAGGGACGAAGTCAAGCCCGGCTTCTGGGCGAATTTTCTCTGGCGTTTCGCCGCGATCAATCACACCGGTGTGGGCATGCATGAGCCCTACAAGCTCCAGCTGGTCATCGATATCTGCGGCCTTCCCAGGGTGCTCCTGGCCACTTTCCTGTCGGCGGTGACCAAGCCCTTCGGTGTCCACGGCGTGTTCTACAAGGTCTGCGGCAAAGGCGTGGGCGGTATCGACGGGTTCTATTTCCGTTCAAGCTTCGATATCTATAAGGAAATGGCCCTGATCAATCCGGACAACCCGGTGGAACTGTGCAACGATCTTGCGAAAAAGACCGGCATCCCCGTGGTGCTGATGGACGCCAACGATCTTCAGCGGGACCAGCTGGGCAAGTCCGACGGTTTCCCCCTGACCGACGAGGAGATCCAGGACGCCATGAAGGACAATCCCTCCGGCCAGGGCGATGAACTGACGCCCCTCATCCTGATCAGGCCGGTCAATGACTGACGGGAACGTGTGCAAAAGATCCTTCCTTTCCGGGAGGGTCTTTTTTTGCCGTGACAGGAAGATGATCCTTATCGAGCACCCCGGTCTTTAAGGCTGTGGATGGAGCCCGATGGAAGAGCGGGATAGATAAAAATGAACGGGCCTCCGGAACAAAATGTTCCGGGGGCCCGTTCGTTTGAACGGATATCCGCGCGGCGGGCTGCTTTGACCGTGGGGGAGACTTTCGGCCCCGACGCCGCCCGGCTCCTCAGGCCTCGTTGATCAGTTTGCCCGTCATGTGCTCCACCGTGATCTCCCAGACCAGGGTGGCTTTGCCGGACCGGGCGATCTCATCGTCGGCGTACTCTGTTCCGCAGGGGAATTTGGCGCACAGCTTGCGCGCCACCAACATGGCGGCGGCCTGATCTTCCATGGGCTTCGCCCGGCCGAAAAGGATGACGCACCTGACGTTCAGGGCCCATTCGCCCTCCCGACGAAAGCCCCTGTCATAGACACAGAAGCACACCCTGTCGTCCTTTCTAAGGGCATCCACCCTGTGGCCGATCTTCCCGGAGTGAAAATAGAGTTTTCCGGCCGCGGCATCGTACCAGTGGTTCACAGGGGTCCCGTAAGGCCAGCCGTCGTCTCCCGTGACGGAGAGGACGCCCCGGGTCTCATGGAGCAGGATCTCTTCGCATTCCTGTTTCGTCAGGGCCTGCTTTTCACGCCGCATGGGTCTGAACATGTTCATTCCTCCTCCTGATCTTCCGCGCCGGGCCGTACGGGATTGTAGACAGGCCCCAGGGCCGCGTACCGCCTTGTGATCCATTTGCAGATGCCGTCAAGGCCGGGATAGATCATCCGTTCGGAAATATTGATGTAGTCGAGCTTGTCCCTGATCTCCAGCTTCACCGCTGCGGGCAGGGTGATCTTTTTGAGGAAGGCGTCCGCTCCGGGCATCTCGTCGAGGCACACCCGGGGATCGCTGCACAGGGAGAACAGGGCGTACTGGTTGGCGATGCGGTCCACCAGGCTGGACGGCTCGAAAAACAGCGTGAACGGCCGGCCCTCCTCCAGATAGGTCAGATCGTCCAGATCCATGGCCAGATGGTCCAGGGTGTCTATGCTGAACACATTGGCCCTGTCAGCCTTGAGCCGGTTTCTGAGCACCTGAGGCAGCAGCTCATTCATCTGGTCCAGATCCGCACAGTAGATCACCCCGTCCAGGCCGAACTGGTCCTGGTTCTCCGTGGCGAAATGAGCCGCTACCAGAGGGGAGTAGGTCCAGTCCAGCAGGCGGGTGGGCAGGCCGTACTGCTGCCCGATGGTCAGGATCTGCCACACGGAGGTAGCCCCGTTCAGGTCGGCGTACCCGTATTTCTTCAATGAACGCAGCATCTGTTTTTCCAGTGTCAGGTCATGGGCGCAGGCGCGGATCAGGGAGGGGCTCAGATCCCATGACGCGTCGCCCATGCCCCGGTAGATGCAGTTGTTGCGGTAACGGCGGATCTTGGAGTCCCATACTCCGTCGAATATGACCTTCTGCAGGTCCTCCCAGCTGTGCACGACGTATTCTTTCATGCTGCCGCTCCTTTTATCGTTCAGTACTTGAGCCTGGCGAAGGCCGTGGAGGTCGTCAGGCTGTCCAGGCAGTACACCGCCAGCACCTGATCCACTTCCCCCAGATCGGATATCCGGCCCCGGAAGGCTCTTAAGTCCACCATGATCACCCGGGCGTAATGCCCCGCCAGAAGGGGGCACAGGCTGTTGCCGTAGGAATCCTTGAGCATCAGGAGAGTGCCGCCGGTCCCGCCATCCCGGGTGATCACGGTGAGGCCGTGGTTGCCGTCCAGGTATACCTGATACGGATCGGTCCCCGTCAGGTGCTCCCGGAAGAACAGGCTGAACGCCGATCCTGCGTCATCCATCGTGACAGTGTAGCGCTCGCCGTCCTCCCACAGGCAGATGTCTTCGGGCTTTGTGAGCCATAGCCCCGATCGGTTGTAGCAGGTCCCCCGGAACACATTGAAGGCGGTCACCGTGAAACTATCCGCGTTCCTGGCCTGAAGCCCCAGAGCATCACAGCACAGGGTATAGGCTTTGTAAGCGCCCTTATCGTTCCAGTGAGGATCCGTGCGGTAGTACAGCCCCCCGTCGGTAAATGCGTCCAGGGTGGGGATCACCTTTAGGCCGCTGCTCTGCGCGCGCCCGAGCAGCTCCGCGTCATGATACTTCAGGGGCGCTGCGCCGTCTCGTCCCCGGACGTATCCGGCGGTGGGCGGCGTGATCAGGGTGAGGGGAAGCCCGCTGATCTCCTGGAACCGCAGGAGCGCGTCCAGGTTCCTGTCCATCTGGTCCGTATCTTCGCTCAGGGGACGCTCGTTGAGAGCGCCGCCGAAGGAGAGGATATCCTCGTCGATGCCCATGCCGGTGACCCGCTTGCGGACGGCATCCGTGCCGGTGAGCAGGTCTCTCATGGGCAGGCGGTCGCTCAGGTAATCTTCCGTCTCACCGGATGTCCTTCCGCTCTCCGCGCTCCATACGGGCGGGAGGGCCGGATACCGCTTTTCGAGGGGCAGGATATCGCTTTTCCCGAAAACGAGAGCGCCGAGCCCCATCAGCATCAGGAAAGCCGTGACGAATATCCCGAAAAACTTGTCTTTCATCATGGCCCCCTTAAAAGCGGAAGTAAAGGAAGGGATGGAAACCGTTGCCCGCCAGGGCAGCCGCGCACAGGACGAGCAGGATCACAAGCAGCGCTTCCCGCGGCAAACGTTTCTCCCCGATCCGCCGCGCGAAAGCGCGCCCGGCGGGCAGGGAGAGAAAGAGGCCCGCGGCTGCCAGGGGCAGGAAGGATCTCAGATACGCTCCGGCGTCGGCGCCGAGAAACATGCCGGGCAGGTACATGCCCCGGAGCATGCCGGTCATGTGGTCCGGATCCGTACAGGCGAAGATCACCCATCCCGTCAGGATGACCACCCAGAGGCATGCCCGGTAGCCGATGCGGCCGGGAAGGCTCCCGGGCAGGCGGGGCAGCAGCTTTTCAACGCACAGCGCCGCGCCCCACAGGGCGCCCCACAGGATGAAATTCCAGCCCGCGCCGTGCCACAGGCCGGTCAGGCTCCAGGTGATCATCAGGTTCAACAGGGTCCTGGCTTTTCCGCTGCGGCTGCCGCCCAACGGGATGTACACATAGTCACGGAACCACCGGCTCAGGGTGATGTGCCACCGCCGCCAGAACCCGGACGCCGTCCCGGCGCCGTAAGGGCAGTCGAAGTTCCGGCTCAGGCGGATGCCGCAGAGCCTGCCGAGGCCTGCGGCCATATCACTGTAGCCGGAGAAATCAAAATAAATCTGCAGGGCGTAGCACACCGCGGCGAACCAGCAGCCCAGGAAACCGGCCGCAGCCGGGTCCCGGCTCAGAAACTGCCAGCACTGGCCCATGGGATCGGCCAGGAGCAGCTTTTTGCTCATACCGATGATGATGGGGCAGAAGGCAGCGGAGATCCTTTTCAGATCGGGCATTTCAAGGGCATTCAGCTGGGGCGCGATGTCCCGCCAGTTCTCGATGGGCCCGGCGATCAGCTGAGGGAAGAAGGAGATATAGACCGCGTAGGGCAGATATTTTTCGGCCGGCGGCTCTTTCCCGCGGTACACATCCGTCAGGTAGCCGATGTTCTGGAAGGTATAGAAGGAGATGCCCGCCGGCAGGGCGATCCCGGGGGAGGGGAGCCCCACGATGGAGCAGATAAAGCCGGCGTATTTATACACGCCCAGGATCCCCAGATGAAAGCACAGCGAGAGGAGGAAGATGGGAAGGCGCCGATTTGCTTTTCCCATCCACCGGGCGGCCAGGAAGGCTTCCAGGGAGCTGAGGATCATCAGCCCGGCGCACAGGGGCTCTCCGAAGGCGTAGAACAGGATGCTGGCAGCGAACAGGAAAACGAGCCTGCCCTTAGCCGGTACCAAAAAGAGCCCCGTGATGAACAGGGGCAGGAACAGGAAGATGAAAGTGACGGATGTGAAAGCCATCGTTTATTCCCCGGGGCCTGTCAGGGTCTCGTCCTGAGCGATCAGGGCGTCGGTGAAGGCGTAAAGGGTATCGGTCCACACCTTCAGCCCCGCGTCATTGAGGTGCACATTGTCCGAGCGGTCCCTGGCGTAGGCGGTGTTCAAAAAGCCTTCCTCATCCTTGAGCGGGGAGGCGATGTCCAGAAAGTAAACGCCCTTTTCGGCGCACAGGGCTTCCAGCGCCTCATTGAAGCTGTTCATGTTTTCCTGGTTCAGTGTTTTGCCCTGAAGGCGCTTCTGGATGGGTGTGACGGTCTGGGCCACGATCATGACATCGGGCAGGACATTGCGGATATGGTCGATGATCCGGGAATAGCGTTCCATGTCCACGGTCAGGTTGGAGCCGGCATGGTCATTGAGCCCGAGCAGGATGAAGACTTTTTCGGCCTGGAGCATTTTGAGCCCTTCCGGGGCTGTCACCCGCATGCCGCGCAGCGTGAGCTGCGCTTCGGCGTCGTTGAGGGAGGTGCGGCAGGCGAGTCCCAGGTTATAGTTGGTCACGCACAGGAATTTGGCCCCGGGGAGGAGCTTTTTTTCCCGGGCGTAAGTCCTCAGCTGGGTAGTGACGCTGTCGCCGAGGAATACCGTGTGATCGAAAAAGATCTCATATTTGTCCCGGGTGTCCTCTTCCGCCGTTTCTTCGGCATGGGCCCACATGGTCAGGAGGAGAACGGGGATCACGAGCAGAACGCATATCTTTTTAAGAGGCATGATCGGTCCTTCTTTGCATCAGCATAAAATCGGCGGAGGGGCTTTGTGCCTCCTCCGCCTTGATCGCCGGCCGGAGCCGGTCAGGCTTCGTTGGGGAAGTCGCCCTCGAACAGCACCCTCTGGGTGGCAGGCCCTGCCTTGCCGTCCGTGTTCAGGCCTTTGACCCGCTGGAAGGCTTTGACGGCGCTCATGGTACCTTCGCCGTAGAACCCGTCCACAGTGCCGGTGTAGTAACCGAGATTCTTGAGGGCCTGCTGCAGGCGCATGACCAGCGGGCCCTGATCCCCGAGCTGCAGCGTGACATAGTCGCCGTCGGGAGCCGGGGTGACAGTACGGTAAGTGCCGCCGCCGTTAGGCGCTGTCACGGGAGGCAGCGTGATGGGAGGGATCGTGACCCTCGGGGTAGCGGGGGGCAGGGTGATCGGCGGCAGAGTGACCCTCGGGGTAGCGGGGGGCAGGGTGACCGGAGGCAGTGTGACCCTCGCGGTGGCGGGGGGCAGGGTGACCGGAGGCAGTGTGACCCTCGGGGTGGCGGGAGGCAGTGTGACTCTCGGGGTGGCCGGAGGGAGCGTGACGCGCGGGGTGGCGGGAGGCAGGGTGACCCTCGGGGTGGCCGGCGGCAGGGTCACATTTCTGGCAGAAGGGGGCAGCGTCACCCTCGATGACGAGCTGCCCCCGGCCTGCTTGAATGTGAGCGCATCCTGCGCGAATATAGCGTTGAGTGTTCCGGAACCGCATTTACCGTCCACTTTCAGCCCGTTCAGGCTTTGGAAGGTCCTGACCGCTGCTTCCGTGGCGTCCCCGTAATTCCCGTCCGCCTTGCCGGTGTAGTATCCGAGGGATTTGAGCCTCGTCTGCACGGCCTTGATCGCGTCCCCGTACATCCCCGGCTGCAGGCTGATGCCGATCACGCCCGCGGGGGTAGTAGTGGTGCGCGCCTTGGCGGAGAACAGCGCGTCCAAGGTCATTTTGCCGGCGACACCGTCGGTATAGGAAGTGTTGCGGTTCTGGAAGGCACGCACGCCCGCTTCGGTGGCGTTGTCAAATGTGCCGGTGGAACTGCCCGTCAGGTATCCGAGCTCGATCAGCCTGTCCTGCATCTTCCTGACCAGGCTGCTCTTGTCCCCGTTGCGCAGGTAAGTGTTCTCGCTGTAAACAGGAGCGGAGGTGGGCTTGGGCGTGGGAGTGGCCGTGGGCGCCGCGGTGTACTTGGCGTTCGACAGAGCCTGCAGGGTCCTGGAGCCGGCGATGCCGTCCACCGTCAGGCCGTACTGGTTCTGGAACCGCTTGACGGCGTTCTCCGTGTTCACGCCGAAATCGCCGTCCACATCGCCCTTATAGAAGCCCAGAGAACGCAGCTTGCGCTGCAGATCCCTGACCGCGTCCCCGTTGACGCCCTTCTTGAGCACGGAGGGGGTGGGGGTGTAGGTGGGGGCTGAAGAGGGCACGGGCGTGGGCGTCCGCGGGATCGGGGTGACGGACTGGATCACGTTCGTGCTGATCAGGATGGGCGTGCTGGTGGAAATGGTGATGATGCCCGGTTCCGGGGTCGCGTCCTCCCCGATCAATGCGGGAGAATCCGTGACCACCGCTTCCGTGCTCACGGCGACGGAGGCGGACGGGTATTCCGGATACAGGTTGCTGTCGCTGCTCTCGATGGTGGGCGTGGAAGCATAACATCCGCCCAGTACGATCAGGCACAGCGCCATCAGCACGAGCAGGAGCGTTTTGCTGCGATCGAAATTGTTCATTGTCATCTTCCTTCCGGATGGTGGTGATATCCCTCCGATAAATAAACGAGGGTCGGGTGCTTTTTGTTCCCCCGGTTCAGTCGTAATAGGCGGCGAAGTCGTTCCACACTTTGAAGCCGAAGCTCCGGGCGGCGCTGGTATTGTCCGTCAGGTCATCCACGAACAGGCTGGTCTCGGGCTTAAGACCGTAACGGTCACACAGGATGTCGAAGATCCTTTTGTCCGGCTTGCATATCTTTTCGTCGGAGGAGATCACCCTGCCGTCGAAGATCTCAAACACCGGGAACATGGCCAGGGCCTCGTCCGCCTGGGGCTGGGGATAGTTGCTCAGCACGAACAAGCGCTTGCCGGACGCCTTCAGATCCCTCAGACAGTCCATCAGAGGCATGGGCTGAAGGGTCTCCTTGAAATGATCGACAGCCTGCATGATGACACCGGCCTGTTCGGGACAGCCGGCTTCCTCGGCGATGTTCATCGCCACGGTCTCCTGAGGCAGATCGCCCACATCGAAGCACATCCAGTACCAGCGGTGATCCTTCACGAACAGCGCGTGGAACAGCGTTTCGCGGACTTCCTCCGGGAAATACTTCTCGGCGATCCGCACTTTGCTCCACTCCAGCAATGTGTTGCCTACGTCAAACACCACGGCTTCGCACCCTTCGCTCCGGCGCATCAGCTCGTCATACAGTCTGCTCATTCCTTCATCCCTTCACAGCCGCTGCCGTAACTTTCTACATTTATATAGGATATCACAATGTCTTTGATTTTTCAAGCCGATCGTCTAATTTGGGCAGGAGAGCGCGGCGGTCTCAAGAATGATGCCGAGGGCCCGGGTGATCAGACACGCGTCCATGCTGGGCGCGCCGGGATGGGCCGCGGCCTGTTCGGGCAGATAGGGTACGTGCACGAATCCGCCGGCGGCGGTGCCGCCGCGCTCCTTCAGACGGTACATCAGGTGGTACATCACGTTATTGCACACGTATGTGCCCGCGCTCAGGGACAGGGCCGCCGGGATGCCGGCGCGCCTGAGAGCGTCGCGGATCTTTTTAAGGGGCAGCGTGGCGAACAGGCCGTCCGACCCGCCGGGGATCACCTTTTCGTCCAGAGGGATCACACCCGCGTTGTCGGGAACGGAGGCGTCCCGCAGATTGACGGCCACTCTCTCCAGGCGTATCCTCTCCGCTCCGCCGGCCTGGCCCACACACAAGGCGATCGCCGGATCATACCTTCGCAGAGCTTCATCCAGCACCTCCGTCGAGCGGATGAATTCTGTGGGCAGAAGGACTTTACAGACGCGCATGGAACCGATATAATCTTGCAGGCCGCAGACGGCGGTCCAGGCCGGATTGACCTTTTCGCCGCCGAATGGCTCAAAACCCGTGACCAGGATATTGTTTTCGTTCATGATCCGCCTCCGCGCGGGGCATCGACGCCCCCGACTGAAGATATAGCGCGGACGGATGATTTGTCAAGTCAGGAGTGTAAAATGCGTTCGATCAAGATCTTTTTGTCCCTGTGCCTGATCGTCATGATGCTGATCCCGTCCGCCCTGGCCCTGGAGCCCAGCCCCGGGGAAGGCGCGTATGACGGCACTTACTGGACCACGCCCATGGATATAAGGGATGAGGAAGCGGTCTGGAACATGCTGATGAGCCCCATGACGGTGGTCAGGGGGGATGCCATGGACCAGGTGCTCCTCCTGTCCGCTCCCAACGCGGACAGCGCGCCGGTGGGGGAAGTCACCTGCGCTACCCAGGGCGTGCATGTCCTGGAGAGGACCGGGGACGGCTGGGTGAAAGTCGAGGCCTACTCATCCTCCTTTTTCAACAGCAGGACCAAACAGTGGAACGCCCTGGTGCAGGGCTATATCCAGGAGTCCCAGCTGACCGAGGTCGCCCCCGCGGACCATATGGGTCTGGTGGTGGACAAGCTCACCCAGAGGCTGTACGTGTTCATGGACGGCCGTCTTTACTCCACCCTTCGCGTGTCCACCGGCTTGCCCAACGAGCGTCAGCCCTATAACGAGACCCGCAGCGGCGAGTTTTTCCTGGTGAGCAAGGTGGGGGATTTCAAGTCGGACAACATGACCTGCGAGATGGCTCTGCGCTTCAACAGCGGCGATCTTCTCCACCAGGTGCCCTATATCGGGTCCAGCAAGGACTACGATATCTGCGAGAGCAAGCTCGGCACCCGGGCCAGCCACGGCTGCATCCGTGTGCAGCGTAAACGCACGCCCGAAGGCGTCAACATGAAATGGATCTGGGAGCACTATAAAAAGAACACCAGGCTGGTCATCTGGGAGGATGTCGAAGAACGCACGACTGAGACCACGCCGCAGGATACCGTCGTGTACTATAATCCCAAGGGCGGTAAGAATTACCATCTCAAGGATTTCTGCTACGGTGTCAAAAAAGACTATCTGCCCCTGAAACAGCTCACCTACGCGGAACTGTTCACGGATAAGTACAAAAAGCTGACGCCCTGCCCCTACTGCAACCCGCCGGAGAAGTGACTTCCGGCCGCGGATTGTATTCCTTTTGCATTCTTTTTTTCCAAAACGCCTTGAAATATCGCTGATTTATCATTATAATGCAAAAGCATTACTCTATCCTGCTCGGCAGGGGAAAGGACTGATCGCATGAATCTTATTTTTTTAGGCCCTCCCGGGGCAGGAAAAGGCACCCACGCCCAGCGCCTGATGGATGAGATGAACATCCCTCAGATCTCCACCGGAGAGATCCTGCGCAAAGCCATGCGCGAAGGTACGCCCACCGGGCTGAAGGCCAAGGCCTTCATCGAGAGCGGCGCGCTGGTGCCCGATGAAGTGGTCATCGCCATCGTGGAGGAGAGGCTCCGCGAGGATGACTGCGCGGGCGGCTATATCCTGGACGGCTTCCCCCGCACGGTGGCTCAGGCCGAGGCGCTGGCGAAGTTCGCCTCCATCGACGCCGTGATCAACTTCGTGCTGCCCAATGAGGAGATCATCAAGCGCCTGTCCGGGCGCAGGGTGTGCCCCGCCTGCGGCAACACCTACCACGTCTCCGCGCTCAACGGTTCCACCGTGTGCGAAAAGTGCGGCGCCGAGCTCATCCAGCGCAAGGATGACCTGCCCGAGACCGTCGCCAACCGCCTGGACGTCTACCAGAAGCAGACCGAGCCGCTGATCAGCTACTACACCGGCAAGGGCCTGGTCAGGGACGTGCCCTGTCAGGGGCACACCGTGGACGAAAACCACGCTCTGGTCCGCGCCGCGCTGGGCCTTGAATGATTTTTTTGGCCCCGGAGGCAGAATGAAGCCGGAAATCGTACCTGGAAGGGTTGTTTTTTCAAAAAAAGGGCGTGACAAAGGCAGATACTTTGTGGTATTATTATCTTTGGACGCCGATTTTGTCATGGTCAGCGACGGCGATACCCGCAAGCTCGACCGGATGAAGAAAAAGCGCCGCAAACATTTATGCCCGCAGCCGGCGGAATTCCCCGCCATCGCGGCGGATTACGCAGCCGGAACGGCGCAGGACGCGCAGATCCGAAAGGCGCTTGCCCCGTTCAAAAAGGGCGCGCAGGAAAGCAGTTTAGGGAGGGATCAGTCTGTCCAAGGATGATGTGATCGAAATGGAAGGCAAGGTAGTGGAAGCGCTGCCCAACGCGATGTTCCAGGTGGAGCTCAACAACGGCCACCGGATCATGGCGCATATCAGCGGCAAGATGCGTATGAACTTCATCCGCATTTATCCGGGCGACCGGGTAAAGATCGAGCTTTCACCCTATGATCTGACCCGCGGGCGCATCACATGGCGCTCTAAGAACTAAGATCCGGCTCACAAGGCCTGACCTGATACCGGGAGGGGACTGACCCGCCCCGCCCCGGCCCTGAAAAGGGATGAAAGAGTTTCGTAAAGGAGTTGAAAAAAGTGAAAGTACGTCCGTCTGTCAAGCCCATTTGCGAAAAGTGCAAGGTGATCAAGCGCAAAGGCCGCGTCATGGTGATTTGCGAGAATCCCAAGCATAAGCAGCGTCAGGGCTGAGGTATCCGCCCTTATCGGGGCAAGAGCAAAGTTATGACCGTCTTCATGGGCGGCTGCCCAAGGCTCCCCCTTGGGACCGTGGAGGCTGTTATATAGAGTGATCAAATGTTGGACCCGCCTAAAGAGGCGGGTATGGGCGTGTGTATGGTTGAACCGCGCCCGAAACGGAATGCCGGCGTGAACAGGGTGTTTTCTACGCCACCCCCGAAGCTCCATGGCATCCGCAATTGTATGGAGGTGTACCGATCCATGGCACGTATAGCGGGCGTTGATTTGCCCAGAGAAAAACGCGTTGAAGCTGGCCTCAGGTATATCTATGGTATTGGGCCTGCGGTTTCCAAGCAGATCCTGGCCGAGACCGGCGTTGACCCTGACACGCGGGTCAAAGATCTCAATGAGAACGAGATCAGCAAACTGCGTGAGTATATCGAACATCACCTGAAGGTGGAAGGCGACCTGCGCAGGGAAGTGTCCCTGAACATCAAGCGCCTGGTGGAGATCGGCTGTTACCGCGGTGTGCGTCACCGCAGGAATCTGCCTGTCCGCGGCCAGAACACCAAGAATAACGCCAGGACCCGCAAGGGCCCCAAGCGCACTCAGGCCAACAAAAAGAAGTAATTGACGCGGCCTGACCATAGGTCGTAATCTAACACCCCATTGAGGGGTTCGGAGGGATTATCATGGCACCCAAGAAGACTCTTAAAAAGGTTAGCCGCAAGCGCCGTGAGAAAAAGCTCGTGGAGCACGGCGTAGCGCATATTCGCTCCTCTTTTAACAACACCATCGTGACGATCACCGACGTGAACGGGAACGCCCTGTCCTGGGCCAGCGCCGGCGGAATGGGTTTCCGCGGCAACAAGAAGTCCACCCCCTTCGCCGCTCAGATGGCGGCCGAAGCCGCGGCCAAGGCTTCTCTGGAGTTTGGCCTGCGTTCCGTGGACGTGCTGGTGAAGGGCCCCGGTTCCGGCCGTGAAGCCGCCATCCGCGCTTTGCAGACCGCCGGTCTGGACGTGACCATGATCAAGGATGTCACGCCCATTCCCCACAATGGCTGCCGGCCGCCCAAGCGCCGTCGTGTATAATATAAGGAGGGTCGAGATCAATGGCTATCAATAAGCAGCCGGTCGCCAAGAAGTGCCGCACTTACGGGATCTCCCCTGCGGTCATGGGCTATGGCAAGAAAACCACTACCAACAGGAACCCCGGCGGGAACCGCCGCCGCAAGGTCTCCGAATATGGCTCCCAGTTACAGGAAAAGCAGAAGGTCAAGTTCGTCTACGGTGTTCTGGAGAAGCAGTTCCGGATGTATTTCGAGCGCGCCCAGAAGCTGGAAGGCACCACCGGTGAGAACATGCTCCGTCTGCTCGAACAGCGCCTTGACAACGTGGTCTATCGTCTGGGCCTGGCCCGCACCCGCCGTCAGGCGAGGCAGTTCGTGGTCCACGGACACATCCGTGTCAACGGCAAAAAGGTGGACATCCCCTCCTACAGCGTCAGCGTCGGCGACGTGATCACGCTCCGTCAGCGCAGCACCGAGATGGAGATGTTCAAGGCCCTGCGGGAAGGCACCAATGCCGTGCTGCCCAAGTGGCTCACTTTTGACGCTCAGAACCTGACCGGTACCGTTACGGCTCTGCCCGGCCGCGAGGATATCGACCTGCAGGTGCAGGAGAACATGATCGTTGAATTCTACTCCCGTTAATGATTCCTTTTACGATCCGTACCTGACGTTTGCTTAAGGAGTCCGATAGGAGGAGGAAATACAGTGATCCAGGAAATCCAAAGAGCGCACATTGAATGCAAAAAGCTGGCTGAAAACGGCACTTACGGCTGTTTTGAGGTGGAGCCTCTCGAGCGCGGCTTTGGGCATACATTGGGCAACGCCCTGCGCAGGGTGCTTATCAACTCCCTGTCCGGGGCTGCGGTCACCAGCGTTCAGATCGATGGTGTGCAGCATGAGTTCTCTACGATTCCCGGTGTCAAGGAAGACGTTACGGAGCTGATCCTCAACCTGAAGAATCTTTCCGTGAAGCTTTACAACGACAACAAGAGCGCGGAGATCAACGCCATCGGGCCTTGCGAGGTCAAGGCCAGCGACATCAAGGTGGACAGCGAGACCGAGATCATCAACGGTGATCTTCACATCGCCACCCTTTCCGAAGGGGCCCAGCTCCACATGAAGCTGACGCTGGACATGGGCCGCGGCTATGTGTCCGCTGACAAGAACAAGACAGCGGCCATGCCCATCGGTACCATCCCCATCGATTCCATCTACACCCCCATCCGCAAGGTCAACTACGAGGTGGAGGACACCCGCGTGGGCCAGGCGACGGACTATGACAAGCTCACCCTGGAGATCTGGACGGACGGCTCCGTGAAGCCGGACGAAGCGATCTCCGAGGCCGCCAAGATCCTGACGGAGCAGCTGTCCCTGTTCACCTGCCTCAACGACCAGGTGATGCCTGTCATCCAGCAGGAGCCTTCCGATGACCGCAAGGACAAGGTGATGGAAATGACCATCGAAGACCTTGACCTGTCCGTGAGGGCCTACAACTGCCTGAAACGCGCGGGCATCAACACCGTGGCGGAGCTGGTGCAGAGGAATCAGGAAGATATGATGAAGGTTCGCAACTTAGGCAAGAAGAGCCTGGAAGAAGTGGAACAGAAGCTCGAGAATCTCGGCTTGGGCCTGCGTCCCACTGAAGAGTGATAGGAGGAGTTCCCATGGCAACTGAGCGTAAGCTGGGCCGTACGGCAAGCCAGCGCAAAGCGATGCTCCGCAACCTGACCACCAACCTGCTTTGGTACGGCCGTATCGAGACCACCGAAGCCAAGGCCAAAGAAGTGCGGCGCATGGCTGACAAAATGATCACCCTGGCTGTGAAGACCTATGACAAGACCGTCGAGGTCGAGAAGCAGTTCTACAATGAGAAGCAGCAGGTCGTGAAGGAGACCTTCACCAATGACGCCCCTGAGAAACTGCATGCCCGCAGGATCATGATGGCGTACCTGTATGACATCAAGGAAGCCAAGAAGGACGACGAGAACAAGGCTGAGTACCGTGAGCGCACCAAGGACAACAAGCATCCTGTTGTCGAGAAGGTGTTCAGGGAGTACGGCCCCAAGTACCGCACCCGCAACGAGAACAACAAGAACGGTGCTGCCGGCGGCTACTGCAGGATCTACAAGCTGGGTCCCCGCCGCGGTGACGCTGCCGAAAAGGTCATCATCGAGCTGGTGTGAGCCTGAAAGCTTCAAAACGCCCCCTTTTTGGGGGTGTTTTTTTATGAAAAGGCATTGACAATACGCGTTTGTTCATGTAAAATTTAAAGGCTGTGTTGAGGCTCCGTTAGCCCCGGGACTGGACATGGCAGAGCGTTGATTGCGACCATCAATCAACCCACATATTTTAAATTCTTCAAGGAGGATGCCAACTTGAATACCTATATGGCGAAGCCCGCTGAAGTCGAGCGGAAATGGTATGTGGTAGACGCTGAAGGCATGGTGCTCGGCCGCCTTGCAAGCCAGGTCGCCAATATTCTTCGGGGCAAGAACAAGCCCATCTACACCCCCCATGTGGACACCGGTGATTACGTGATCATCGTCAACGCTTCCAAAGTGATCCTGACCGGCAAAAAGCTGGATCAGAAGATCTACTACCATCATACCGGTTATCCGGGCGGCCTCAAAGAGACCAAGTACCGCGCCCTGATGGCGACCAAGCCTGAGTTCGCGGTGCGTCACGCTGTCGTGGGCATGCTGCCCAAGGGCACTCTTGGCCGTCAGATGGCCAAGAAGCTCAAGATCTACGCTGGTCCGGAGCATGAGCAGGCCGCCCAGAAGCCTGAGGCCCTGGAACTGATCAAGTAAATGAACGCGGAAGGAGATAATACAAATGTCTGATATTAACGCCGTTGGCCGCAGAAAGTCCGCCGTTGCCCGCGTCCGTTTGGTGCCCGGTGAGGGTAAGATCGTGATCAACAAGCGCGACATCGATAATTATTTCGGTCTCGAGACCCTGAAGATGACCGTGCGTCAGCCCCTGGAACTGACCAAGGTCAATCAGTTCAACGTGATGGTCAACGTCAAGGGCGGCGGTCTGTCCGGTCAGGCCGGTGCCATCCGCCATGGCGTGAGCCGTGCCCTGTGCAAGGCCAATCCCGAGCTGAGGGAGACCCTCAAAAAGGCCGGCTTCCTCACCCGTGATCCCCGCATGAAGGAACGCAAAAAGTACGGCCTCAAAGCCGCCCGCCGCGCGCCTCAGTTCAGCAAGCGCTGATCGTGGACCGATCCCGTCCATGCCCCCGGAAACATCCTGTTTCCGGGGTCTTTCTTTTGTGTCCTTATCGAGCCCGGGCGCCATTCCCGTCCGGATGGGCAGAACACCCTGTTCAGGATCCATCGCGTCTGACAGCCGTATCATGTCATGGCTTTTATCTTTGACCATGTGATCCGAAAGGAAGATCATACTGACAGTATAGAAGATCACATTCTGATCATGCGTCGTATATGTTTACTTCCCGGGAACCGGTGCGTTATAATCATCTGCGAATAAGATAAAGGAAGACAGTTGATGAGAACGAAACTGGCTGAAAACATCCGCTCTTTCCGAAGGGAACGGTCACTGCCCCAGGAGCGGCTTTTACCAAGCGCTGGGGGTGACGTTCGCCGCGGTCTGCAAATGGGAGGCGAAGCTGTCGGTGCCGGATCCGATCGTGTTGAGGAAGCGGAGGAGTTTCTTTCGGAGGCGCTTTTGATGGCTGTCTCCGATCTGATCACGACGATCATGGGCTATATGAACGTATACCTTGTCCGTATGGATCGCGCTTCCTGCCAGGCGGTCCTGGGCTGGGGGATCGGGCTGCGCAAAGCGGACAGGCCGAACTGCTTTGACAGAGTGAGTGCTGCTTTGCTCGCCGCTCTTGCCGGGCCGCAGTTCCTGGCGGGGCAGGCCGGCGAGGCGCGTGACACGCTGATCAAAGCGAGGGACCTTGCCGCGTTTTTTGACGCATCTCCCAGTTATGACGAAAGCGACATCCGCTATGTCATCCGCATCGAAGGCGCCAGCGCTCATGGCGGCCTGGGAGCGACAGCCATGAACGGCGTCGATCATGCGGTGAGCCAATTCGATCATGAAGAGTTCACCGCTCTTTGGAGATCCGTCATTAAACAGGAGGCGTGTCATGAATAAAAAAGAGATCAGGGCGCTGCGGCGTCCGTTCATCAAAGAGCTGTTCCGGGGGAACAGAGCCAACCTTGCCATGACCGTCCTCGCGGCCTTGTTCGGCGCAGCGGCGGAGCTGGTGATCTCCTGGCTCATCAAGGAGATCGCAGACCTGATCTCAGGAGAGTGCCCCTACGGTTTCGGCACGCTCCTGATCATCGCTGGAGGCGCTTTTGCGCTGTTTGGACTGGGATGGATCCTGGATGCAACATTTCTCTCCGAATTCCGCGCGAAGGCGATGAAGCAGTATCGGGAATACGTTTTTGACCGTCTCCTGGAAAAGGGGATCCAGGCGTTTTCCGGCGAGAACAGCTCGCTGTATATCTCCGCGCTCTCCAACGACGTGAACACGATCGAAACAGACTTTATCGGGCGGCTGCAGAGCACGATACAGGTCGGCATCGCGT
>CACZOZ010000205.1:0-2586 GCA_902782865.1 uncultured Eubacteriales bacterium | reverse complement strand
GGCGGCCTTGCCGGAAGCAAAAGCGGCCAGCTGGCTGTCCTGCGTGCCGTTCAGCAGCATGTCGGGATCGCTGTACTTGAAGATCAGGTCCACATACTGGCAGTACTGATGGAAGCGCTCCTCATCCACCTTGCCCTCGAGCACCATGTCGATGTAGGTGGTGTCGTTGCGCTCGTTGCCCACGGTGAGGTACACGTTGAAGTTGTGCAGACCGGTCACCCAGGTCATGCCGGGTACGGTGCCGGCCACCATGGATACAACCATATCCAGTCCCAGTTCCGCCTTCATGCTGTCCAGCTTCGCGAAAGCGGCTTCATAGGCATCATAGGTGGTCAGGGTAGCGGGATCGATGCCGGCCTTGTCCAGGATGGACTTGTTGTAGGCCAGGCCGTAGCCTTCCACGGCCACGGGGAAGCCCACGACCTTGCCGTCCGCAATGTAGGCGGCGGCGGTATAGTTGGTCCAGTCGGCGCCGGCCTGGTCGGCGATCTTGTCCTTCCAGAGCTCATAGCCGCTGGGGCCTTCGATGACGAAGATGTCAGGCTCACGGCCGGACTGCATCTCGGCCTTGAGGACGGTGTTATAGTCGGAAGAACCGCCGCCGGTGATGACCTTGACGGGCACGCCGGTCTTGGCTTCATACACCTTGGCGAACTCTTCCATCTGGGCGGTGATCTCCACCTTGTTCTGGCAGATCACGATGTCGGCCAGAGCGGCGGTGGCGGTCAGCATCAGGGCCAGCGCCAGTACGAGAGCAACGATCTTTTTCATAGGGTCTCCTCCTTAAAATTTATCCGCGGCAAGGCCGCAGGAGTTTTAAAACGGATCCTTCCGTTTTAAAGACGAGTGATGGCCGGCTCCTCAGGCCGGTTCGGTCATTTTGGCAAAGAGATTTTACATGACAGGGCATTATTTGTCAAGTGAAACAAAATTGATCGCCGGTGATATCGCAATTTGCCTAAAAAAACCGCCGCTGCCCGAAGATCTGCCCGGTCGGCGCCCTCAGGCGGGACCGTTTCCTTTTTCCCCTCCCGCGGCTTGCCACGGCCGCCGCAACGTGATAAACTGTTTTTCAGCGTTCCTTCATCCGACCCTACAGACGCGGCGAAAGGCAGTCAACATGACGATCAGCAAAGCGGCGATGCCCGACATAGAAACCGATGATATCCGACAGCGCCACCGCCTGATCTTCGCGATCATGCTGCCGGCCCTGGCGGAAAACCTGCTGTCCTCCCTGGTATCCCTGGCGGACACCGCCATGGTGAGCGTGGTGGGCGACGCGGCCATATCCGCCGTGGGCCTGGTGACGCAGCCCCGGTTCATCGTGTTCAGCGCGTTCTACGCCCTGGGCACGGGGGCCAGCGCCCTCATCGCCCGCTCCAAGGGCAAGGACGACCGCAGGGAGGCCTGCACGGCGCTCACGCAGAGCGTGCTGATGTGCCTGGCGATCAGCGCCCTCATGTGTCTTGTGATGATCTTCTGGTCCGAGGGCCTCATCCGCTTCATCGCCGGGGCCAATATCGCCGAAGACACGATCCAGATGGCCCTCACCTATTTCAGGATCCAGATCTGGGGCTTTCCCTCCCTGGGCCTGACCGCCATCATCAACGGCGCCTTAAGGGGCACGGGCAACACCCGGGCCGCCTTCACCAGCAACGCCGTGGCCAATGTCGTCAACGTGGTGCTCAACTACCTTTTGATCGCCGGCAATCTCGGCTTCCCCCGCATGGAGGTGGCCGGCGCCAGCCTGGCCACGGTGATCGGCCAGTGCGCGGGCCTGGTGGTGAGCCTGAGCATCGTGTGCCGCAAAAAAGAGTTCCTCTATATCCGCCTGGGCGGCCCGATGAAGCCGAACGGGCCGATGCTCAAACGCATCTGGCGCATCGGCTTCCCCTCCCTCATCGAGCAGGTGATCATGCGGGTGGGCATCATGGCCTTCACCATCATCGTCACCTCCCTGGGGGACGATCCCTACACCGCCCACATCATCGCCATGAACATCCAGTCCCTGTCCTTCACCACGGGCATGGCCTTCGGCACCTCGTCCATGACCCTGACGGGCCAGAGCCTGGGCCGCTCCCGGGCGGACCTGGCCCGGTGGTACACGGCCCGGTCCAACGCCCTGGGCTATATCGTCAGTTTCCTGGTGGCGGCCCTGCTGTTCTTCGGCGGCACGTTCCTGGCGGGCCTTTTCACCCAGAGCCTCCACATCCAGATGCTGGCCGGCGGGGTGCTCAGGATCATCGCCCTGGCGAACCCCACCAGCAACGCCCGCTTCGTGTACAACAACGCCCTGAGAGGCGCCGGGGACGCCCGGTTCACCGCCGTGAACACCTTCGTGGGCATCCTGCTCATCCGTCCCCTGGTGGCGGCCCTGCTGGTGTACGTGTTCCCCATCGGCCTGACCGGCGTGTGGATCGCCCTCATCTCCGACGCGGTCATCTGCTTCTTCCTGGCCCGGATCCGCTGGCAGCGGGGCAAATGGGCCCTCATCCAGGTGTGATATCCCGCATATCAAAAGAGCGCTCCTTAAAACGGGAACGCTCTTTTGATATGACTTCTTTACCGGCGCGATGGGCCGATGGC
>CACZOZ010000204.1:0-2469 GCA_902782865.1 uncultured Eubacteriales bacterium | reverse complement strand
GCCCTGGCAGTCGATCACGCCCCGGCCGGTGATCGCGATGTCCCTTGCGCCCTCGGCGTAGATCATGCACCGCCGGTTGAAGCGGGGAGCGTAGCGCACGTCCCAGACCTCACTCTCGATCTCCGGGAAATCCCGCCCGTCGGCGGAGCCCAAGAGCACCGCGTCCCGCTCGATGTGCAGGTCCACGCCGTCCTTTAAGTCGATCCGGCCCGTGAGAAAGGTGCCGCCGGACAGGATGACCCGCCCGCCGCCGCCGGCGGTGCAGTGATCGATGGCCGCCTGGATGGCCGCGGTGTCCATGGTGACGCCGTCCCCGACGGCCCCGAAGTCCTGTACGTTCACGCTGCGCATGGATGATGTCCCCCCTTATCCGTATGAAAGAGCTTTTTCCTTATCATACGCCCGCAAGGCGGAAAAGACAATACCGGGGACGATGCAGACAGGAAATGCCCAGGGAACGGTTCTCCGTGTTGACAGAGAATAAAGCATGAACGATACTGGAAAAACCGGTCCTCTATTGCCAAAAAAGCCAGCATATGATATGCTTGATACAGATAATATATGATCCGTATCAGGCATATATTCTTTAAAACGGACCATATTTGATCTCTCGGAGGGCGGAATGGGTTTTATCTGGGAAACACCGGAGGAGATCGACCTGGCCATCGCCGGGCGTCTGAGGGATATCCGGAAGAGAAAGGCGCTCACCCAGCAGATGCTGAGCGAAAAAAGCAACGTCAGTTTCGGCAGCATCAAGAGGTTCGAAACGACGGGGCAGATCTCGCTGATCTCGCTGACGAAGCTGGCTGTCGCGCTGGACTGCGTATCGGATCTCAAACAGCTTTTCACGGACGTAAAGTATGCTTCCATCCGGGAGGTCATCCGTGAAAGATCATAAGGTCGACGTTTTCCTGGAGAACAGGCATGTGGGCACTCTGGCGGAAACGCCGGATCACCGGGTGGCTTTCGCCTATACGGAAAGCTGGCTGGAAAACGGTTTTGCCGTCAGCCCGTTTTCCCTTCCCCTGGAGCAGAAGGTGTTCGTCCCCGCGTCGGAGAGCTTTGGGGGGCTGTGGGGCGTATTCGCGGACAGCCTGCCGGACGCCTGGGGCCGGCTGCTGGTGGACCGGCTGCTGCGCAGCCGCGGGCTGGCCGATGTATCCGTGCTGGACCGCCTGGCGATCGTCGGCGGCGAGGGAATGGGCGCTCTTACTTACCGGCCTGCCTGGGACATATCCCGGGACGCGTCCCCCGGCGATCTGGATGATCTGGCCGCGCGGTGCGCCGCGGTCCTGCGGCATGATGATACCGCCGATCCCGATGAGCTTTTCCGCCTGGGCGGCAGCAGCGGCGGCGCCCGCCCCAAGGTGATGACCGGCGAGTGGATCATCAAGTTCCCCGCGTCCGGGGACATCGCGGACGCGGGCGTCATGGAAAAGGAGTATATGGACTGCGCGGCCGCCTGCGGGATCGATGTGCCGGAGACGAAACTGATGCCTTCCCGGCGGTGCTCCGGGTATTTCGCCGTGCGCCGTTTCGACCGTGTTGACGGCAGGCGGCGGCATATGCTCACCGCTTCGGCCATTCTGGAAACAGATCCGAGGACACCTTCCCTGGATTATCATACGCTGATGAAGCTCACCGCCATCCTGTCCCGCAGCAGCGAGGCGGATCTAATGCAGATGTATCGGCGGATGTGCTTCAATGTTTACGCGCACAACCGGGACGATCACGCCAAGAACTTTACCTGGATCTACGATCCGCGGTACGACTGCTGGCACCCCTCTCCGGCATATGACCTGACGAGGAGCACCACGTACTTCGGCGAACACACCACCACCGTGGACGGAAACGGACGCGACCCTGGGGAGAAAGAACTGGCGGCGGTCGGCAGAAAAGCTGGCATTCCCGACCGGCTCTGCAGGCGGATCGCCGCTGAGATCCGTGAAGCGGCGGAGCCGCTGGCGGTCAAATGGAAAGAGGTCACATATGGAGCTTGATCAGATCAGAGCGCGCATCGACGAGCTGGATACACAGATCATCGCCCTGTGGAAGGAAAGGATGGCCCTGTGCGCCGAGGCGGCGCGGGTAAAAGCCCGGGCCGGGAAGGCCACGCTGCAGGCGGGCCGGGAAAGTGAGATCCTCAAAAAGGTGGGCGAGGCCGCGGGCCCTCTGGAGGAGTACGCCGTCACGGTGTACCGGTCCGTGCTCGAGGCGTCCCGGGCCTATCAGGACAGCTTGCGGGACGGGGAGGGACGGGCTCAATGAAATACGGCCTTCTGGGGCATCCCCTGGGGCACTCGGCGTCCCCGGAGCTCCACGATATTCTGGGGCTGGGGGGCTATGAGCTCAGAGACATGGCGGAAGAGGACGCCCTCCGTTTCGTGCGGGAAGGGGACTGGGAGGGGCGCAACGTGACGATCCCGTACAAGCGCGCGGTGCTGCCCCTGATGGACGAACTGAGCCCGG
>CACZOZ010000203.1:0-2271 GCA_902782865.1 uncultured Eubacteriales bacterium | reverse complement strand
TGGCCCGGCAGATCCGCAAGACCGTGCGGGTCATGGTCATCGGCGTGCCCAATGTGGGCAAATCCACGCTGATCAACCGCCTGGCCCGCTCCAAGTCCGTCACCGTGGCGGACAGGCCGGGCGTGACCAGGAGCAATCACTGGGTGCGCATCTCGCCCTATATGGAACTGCTGGACTCCCCGGGCCTTCTCTGGCCCCGGCTGGATGACCCGGACTGCGCCCGGCGCCTGGCGTATATCGCCGCGGTGCGGGATCAGGTGGTGGATACCTATGCCCTGGCGGGGGCGCTTTTGAAGGACCTGTGCGCCATCGCGCCGGACAGGGTCGCGGAGCGGTACAAGATCAAGGATCCCGCCGCGGGGCCGGAGGAGCTCCTGGAGCAGGCCTGCCTGGGCCGGGGGTTCCTGCTCAAGGGCGGCGTGGCGGATATCGACCGGGGCGCCGCGGTGGTGCTGGATGAGTTCCGCGCCGGCAGGCTCGGGAGGCTCACCCTGGAAAAGTGCCCGGAAAGGATCGGGAACGATGAGAACGAACCCTGAGGAGCGCCTGCGCGCGCTGACGGAAGCTTACGATGTGCCCCTGTGGGGCACGGGCGTCCTGTTCGCCGGCATCGACGAGGCGGGGCGCGGCCCCCTGTGCGGCAACGTGGTGGCCGGCTGTGTGGCCCTGCCCCCGGAGCCGCTGATCCTGGGCGTGGACGACAGCAAGAAGCTGAGCGCGAAGCGCCGGGAAGAGCTCTATGACCGGATCACGGAAACGGCCCTTTTCTGGGGCGTGGGCGAGGCGACCCCGGAAGAGATCGACGAGATGAACATCCTGGAGGCCACGAAGCTGGCCATGCGCCGCGCGGCGGAAAAGGTGCCGGCGGAGGTGTTCCTCATCGACGCGGTGAAGCAGGTGGGCCTGAAGGGCGCGGAGAGGCCCATCATCCACGGGGACGCGGTGAGCTACGCCATCGCCGCCGCTTCCATCCTGGCCAAGGTGACCAGGGACCGGGAAATGGAGCGGGAGAGCGAAAAGTATCCGGAGTACGGCTTTGCAAGGCACAAGGGTTACGGCACCCGGGAGCACATCGAGGCGCTGAGGAAGTACGGGCCCTGCCCGATCCACCGGCGCAGCTTCATCGGGCATTTTATATGAGAAAACGGGAAGAAAACCCCGCGGCGGTGCGTTATATCATCGGTCTGAAGGGAGAGCGCATCGCCGAGAGGGCGCTCAAAAGGCAGGGCATGAAGCTCCTTAAGCACCGCTACAGGAGCAGCGGCGGGGAGATCGACCTGATCTTTAAGGACGGGGATGAGATCGTGTTCGTGGAGGTCAAGTACCGGCCCGACGGCGCGGCGGGGGACGGCATCGAGGCCGTGACGCCGGACAAGCTCCGCCGGATCAGAAGGGCGGGGGACGCGTTCCTGATGCGGTATCCCGACGCGCCCGCCCGGATCGACATCGTGGAGATCACCCGGGACGGCGTGGACCATGTCCGGAACATCTACTGACGGAGGCTCATATGAAGGGCATATTCAGGCATAAAAAGATCCTGGCCGTTTTCCTTATCCTGCTGGTCATCGTATCCGGCACCGTGATCGCGCTCCGGAGCCGTCGGCAGGTGCCCCCGGCGGGGGTGGAGCTGGTGCTCAACGGGGACTGCGAGGAGGACGGCGAGGGCTGGCTGACCGACGCCTGGGAGAAGTCCAAAGGCTTTACGGACTTTGCCTGGACCGACGAGGGCGAGGGATTTGACGGCGGCCGGGCCCTTCACATCGTGAACCACTACGCCAATGACGCCCGTTTCTGGCAGGATATCGCCGTCGCGCCGGACTGCCTGTACCGCGTATCCGCCCGCGTCAAAGCCGCCTGTTCGGAGGGACGGGGCGCCAATGTGAGCGTGGAAGGTGTCTACGCTTTTTCCAACTGCCTGTATGATACCGCCGGGGAATGGGAAGAGGCGGTGCTCTACGCGCGGACCGGCCCCGAGCAGACGAAGTTCCGCCTGTTCGTGCGCCTGGGCGGCTACAGCGGCGAGGCTCAGGGCGAGGCGTATTTCGACGATATCTCCGTGACGCGCATCGAAGCGGCCCCCGCCGGCGCGGTCGTCCAGGACATCTTCTCGGTGCAAACGAAGGACGACTCGGGGGAGAGCGCTTCGGGCACAGCTTCGGTCGTGATCCTTTTGAGCTGCTTCGCCTACGCCCTTTTATCGGCGCTCCTGATCGGGGCGCTCGGCCGCCTGAAGGCGGGAAAAGCGGCGGACTTAAAGCCCCGGACCGGGTG
>CACZOZ010000202.1:0-3400 GCA_902782865.1 uncultured Eubacteriales bacterium | reverse complement strand
GAGGTGCTGGGCGTCCATATGCTGGGCAATCCCTGCTCCGAGATCCTGGCCGCCGCCTGCATCGCCGTCTCAGACGGAATGACCGCCGGGCAGCTGAAGCGCATCGTCTTCGCACACCCGACGGTCTCCGAAATTCTCAAGGAAACGGTCTCCGGCCTGGCCTAATTCCCGGTTTCTTCCGGGTCTTCGATCAGCGGGACCGGGTCCAGTGTCACCCCGCTGACGGATGCAACCGTGACGAGGCCGAGGCCGCCCTCCACGTTGTTCGGGAAGCTGACGGGCTCATACAGCAGGTTCCAGTCCAGACCGCTGGTCTGGGAGAGCGTGAGGGAATTCAGCTGGTAATACGCTTCCCTGGACAGGGACAGTAGATCGATCTTCAGGCGCAGCTCCGTGGGCGACTTGGGATGCTCGTCTGTCCAGTCCATGGTAAGCCACCGCCGGGTCATGCAGCCTTCGAAGATGTCGAACTCCACCTTGGCCGACGTGCCGGCGAAGGCTTTGTCCGAGAAAGAACAATACTGGCTGTAGATGGGGCTCCCGACCCTATTCAAGAATTCGCCATCGTCTGGCGTCTGGAATCCGTCGTTGAGGATCTTGTCCTTGTAGTACACGAAAGGCATGACGCCTTGCCAGCGGACCATTTCGCCTTCCAGCCCGGGCTCCGGCGCGGGCATCCCGGCGTCGAAAGTGACGCAGATCCGGTACCAGTTCTCTTCGCCGGGACGGTCTTCCAGCCGCATCCTGCAGGTCAGGGCAGGCATGGGGGCGTCCGGGTCGGAATAGACTGAGCGCTCCGTGCGGACCGTGTCGAGAGCGACGCGCATGGGCGCCTTGGGCGCATAGGTCGTGGCGCTGGCGTGCAGTCCGTACCAGCTGGCGTCCAGCCGGACCTTGTCGCCGGGTTTGATCTCGGCGCTGAATTCATAAGGGCGGGCAAAATAGTAGTATCCATAATCATCCTGGTAATCTTTCTCGTCTTCCGTGAGGGCCAGGTGCGCTTTGGCGGCGAATTCGTCATTGATGTAGCAGGTCAGCTCCGCATCGTTGATGCCGCTGAGTTCCGTGATGCCGCCCTGGCACAGCCAGACGGTGTGCACCGTCTCGTCCGTCCGCAGCGAGGCGTTCATGATGATGATGCTTTCGGGCTGGCCGGCCTGGTAGTCGAGCGGGTTGGTGCAGGCGCCCGCAATCAGCGCCAGCAGGGCTATGGTCGTGAGGTTCTTTTTCATACGGATCAGAAGTTGTAGGTGTAGCTGAAAGCCGGGATGATGGGCAGGATGGTGAGTTTCATCAGCGGGACGCAGCCCTCTTTCCGCTCATTGTCGGCGCGGGAAAAATCGGGGAGGACGAAATGGGGATTCATCGCGTTGTATGCATTGTAGATGGAGAAATTCCAGACGGCTTCGTTGCCGCGCCGCGTGCGGTGGCGCAGGTTCACGCCCAGGTTGAGCCGGTGGGTAGGCGGCAGGCGGTAGTTGTTGCGGCCATCGATGAAGTAGGCCCGTTCCGGACCTCCCGCGCTGTACCAATCGGCGGGGGTCAGTGTGAAGGATTCGCGCAGGGGGAGCGTCATCAAATGGCCGGAAGTGAAGATCCAGGAGAGGGAGACGTCCACCTTCTCCGAGAACTTGTGGTTCAGCGTCAGGTTGAATGTGTGCGTCCGGTCGTATTTGTAGAGGAAAGGTTTCCCCATGTTGATGGACCCGTCCGGGAACCACCGCTCGCTCCTGGCCAGGGTGTAGGATGCCCATCCGGTGGTCTTGCCGCGGGTTTTCTGGACGAAGAACTCCAGGCCGCGCGCGCGGCCGCGTCCTGTCGCGACCTGACTTTCCCAGCCAGCATTCGTAGCCCGGAACTGGGTGCCTTCCTTGTATTCGATCAGGTTGTACATCTCCTTCCAGTAGGCTTCCAGGGAGAACTCCCAGCCCGGCAGGCCGTCGTAATAGGCTCCGACGGAATAGTGGTCGGCCGTGGCGGGGCGGATGTCCTTGGTGATCGGCACCCAGAGGTCGAGCGGGAGCGAGACGGTGGTGGTGGAAAGCAGGTGGACGTATTGCGTCATGCGCGAATAGCCGGCCTTGAAGCTCAGGCCGCCGTCCAGCTGGGTCTTGGCCGAGAAATGGGGCTGCAGCGAGAGGTAGTTCTGCCCCTGCGTGTTGAACCAGGACAGGCGCAGGCCCGGATTGAGGGAGAAACGGTTTCCCAGCGAGATGTTGTCTTCTGCATAGAGGGAGGCGTCATTGCCGCTGTATTCCTTACCGACAAGCACCGGCACCTCGACGCGGATCTGGTCCGACATCGCGACGGTGGTAAAGACCTGGGGATGGAAATTGTGCCGGGTGTAGTCCGCTCCGAATTTGACCAGGTGCCGGGGAGTCGGGGTCCAGTCGAAATCGATGCGGGCCCCGTAGTCCTGGATGCCGGAGCTATATATTCCGCTATATCCGCTCGCGGACGGCTGGCCCGGATCCGTAGAATCGCCGTAGGTCGTGACATGCTTGTCGCTGTGGGAATAATCGATCAGCATCTTGTACCGGTTGATGGAGAGGGTGGTGTTGGCGAACAGCCTGTTGTTGAAGACGTGGTTCCAGCGCAGGGCGCCCACGGTGCTTCCCCATTCGACGCCGTACTTCTCGTGGGACGTGCCGACCCGGTGTTCCGGTTCCTGGTCTCCAACCTGGGAAGTGGAGTTGTAATCGTCGGTTATGTCCGCTCCACCGTGGTCCGCGCCCTGATAGACGCTCAGGTAAAAGCGGTCCTTGTCCGTGGCGCGCCAAGTCAGCTTGCCGTTGAGGTCGTAGAAATAGTAATTGTAGTATTCTTCTTTGAGAAGCAGGCGCATGATCGGCTCCGCGATGACGGAGTGCAGCCCGCGGGCGCTCACCGAGTAGCTGAGCTTGTCCTTGACGATGGGCCCTTCGAGGTGGAAGCGGTCGTTGAGCAGGCCGACGGTCAGCGAGCCGTGCGTCTCCTTCATGTTGCCGTCGTTAGTGCGGATGTCCACGATGCTGGAGATGCGGCCGCCGTAGCGCGAAGGGAAGGACCCTTTGTAGAGGGTGACGTTCTTGACGGCCTCCGGCTGGAAGATGGAGAAGAGACCCAGCATATGGTCCATGTTGTACACGGACACGCCGTCGATCATCACCAGGTTCTCTTCCGGACCGCCGCCGCGGACATAGAGGCCGGAGAATCCTTCCAGGCCGCCCTGCACGCCCGGAAGCATTTGCAGGGCCTTGATCACGTCGGCCTCGCCGAACAGGACCGGCGTGTTGCGGATCTGCGCGAGCGGCACTTCCATCGAACCGGAGTAGACGGACTGGAGGCCGGCGTCCTTGCGGGCGACGATGCGGGCGGCGTCCAGCTCCTCCGTGTTCCTGAGGCTGAAGTTGAGGACGGT
>CACZOZ010000201.1:0-5269 GCA_902782865.1 uncultured Eubacteriales bacterium | reverse complement strand
TGCGCTGGATGAAGCGCTGGACCATGGTGAACGCCAGGATGACCGCGAACAGCACCAGGGAAGCGGCGGCGGCCCGGCCGTATTCCAGGCTGGAATTGATCATCTCGTAGATGTAGTACACCACCGTGTACATGTTGTACATGGGCCCCGGATAGCCGGAGAACAGCACGATCACGCTGTTGTACACCTTGAAGGCCGAGATGCTGTTGATGATGAGCACCAGGCCGATGGTGGGCGCGAGCAGCGGGATGGTGATCCTGAAGAAGATCCGCTTGGACTTGGCGCCGTCCACCTTGGCGACCGTGTAGAAGTGCTCGTCGATGTTCTGCAGGCCGCTGATCATCAGGATGATGGTGAAAGGCAGCGAATCCCAGATGCCGTAGATGACCATGACCGCCATGGAGTACTGGGGCTTGGTCAGCCAGGCGATCTTGTCCACGCCGAACTGGTTGAGCAGCCAGTTGATGATGCCGTAGTCGCCGTTGAACATGAATTTCCACACCATGCCCACAGCGACCGCGGAAGTGACCATCGGCAGGAAGTAGGCGGTCTGGAACAGGGCGCGGAGCTTGATCTTCTGGTTGAGCAGATAGGCCAGGATGATGGCCAGGGCCACGGAGATGGGCACTGTCAGGAGCACGTAGATGAACGTGTTGCCCAGAGCCTGGGGGAACTTGGTGTTGATGCCGAAAAGCACGTCCCTGAAGTTGCCCAGGCCCCAGCCAACGAACTCACCGGTGAGCTTGTAGCGCTCCTGGAAGGCCATGATGAACACACGCACCATCGGGTACAGGGTGAACACCACCACGCCGAAGAAGAACGGCAGCAGATAGTCCAGGGGCTCCAGGTACAAGGCGGTCTTTTCACGCAGTTCCTGGGGCGCGAAGAAATGCACCGCGCCGCAGAACAGGCCGAAGGCCAGCACGATACCGCCGATGAGCAGCAGCATGCGGCTGTAGTAGATGAAGAAGTAATTCTCCGGCTTGGGGCTGATGTCCTTGAGCGCCGCGCGGGTGCCGTCCGGGGAGTTGATGCTCTCCTCCGCGCCGGCCACCATCATGGCGGCCTCCGCGATCAGGTTGTCCCGCTCCGCCGCCAGGGTCTCCTCCACCCGGGCCTTGAGGGTCTGCACAGCCTCATCGCTGCCGGACAGGCGCTGGGTAGCACGCGTGGTCATCGTGTCCACGATGTAGACCGCGATGGCATCCGCGGGCTCCTGACTGATGAGCATATCCTGCAGATTGGTGCGGAAGGAATTGGATACCAGGTTGGTGATGATCTTCTGGTTGTTCTTATCCTTGTCGTTCTCCTGGATGTCCAGGGTCCTGAGCACGGTGGAGCGCATGTCGTTCACCACCGCGTCCAGCTTGTAGGTGAGCACCTGCTGGCGCACGGTGCTGGAAGAGGAGGAGATGATCTTTTTGAGCTCTCCCCTGCCGAAAATGCCCGCGCCCAGAAGCACCGCGCCGATCAGGGTGAACAAAATGAAATGCACAAGCACCCTTTTGCTCTCCCGGTGGACCAGCTTTTTCTTCTGGAAGGGATCCCGGAAGGCGATCTTTTCAGTGGTCATTTAACGCGCACCCCCGTTTCCTGCTCGAACAGGAACACGCCGCGCTTCTTCAGGCCCAGCACCACGTGCTGGCCTTCCTTCAGGCCCTCTTCCAGGTCGATGTACGCCCTGAAGGGAGTGGAACCGTAAACGAACGAGGCCATCTCTTCCTTGCCGGTCTTGAACACGCCGGTGACCACGCAGGGCAGGCCGTCCTTCGTGTCCTTGTCGGCCACGAAAAAGCTCTCGCTCCGGACGGACAGGTTCACCTTTTTGCCGTTCGGGACCCCGTCCAGGATCTCCAGACGGCAGGAGGCCTTGCCGTCATCGGATATAAACTGCCCGTCCTTCACCGTGCCGGGGATGTTATTGATCGGAGGATTGCCCAGGAAGTCCGCCACGAACTGATTGGCCGGCTGATCGTACAGGTCCTGGGGCTTGTCCATCTGCTGCATGACGCCGTCCTTCATCAGTACGATGTGGTCGGAGATGGACATGGCCTCTTCCTGGTCATGGGTGACGAAGATCGCCGTGACGCCCGTTTCCAGCTGGATGCGGCGGATCTCCTCGCGCATCTCCAGCCTGAGCCTGGCGTCCAGGTTGCTCAGCGGCTCGTCCAGGAGCAAAAGCCTTGGCTGTTTCACCAGGGCGCGGGCGATCGCCACGCGCTGCTGCTGGCCGCCGGAGAGCTCCTTGGGCTTGCGGTTCAGGAGCATGTCCACGTGCACCAGCTTGGCCATCTCCGTGGCCTTTTCCACCCGCTCCGCCTTGGGCACCCGCTTGATCTCCAGAGGGAAGCAGATGTTCTCAAGCACGGTCATATGGGGATACAGGGAGTAGTTCTGAAACACGAGCCCGATCCCCCGCTCTTCCGGCGGCAGTTTGGTCACGTTGTCGTCATCAAACCAGATCTCACCCTTAGTGACGGGGATGATGCCGGACAGCATGTTCAATATGGTGGACTTGCCGCATCCGGACGGGCCCAGCAGACAGATGAGCTCCCCGTCCTGCAGCGTGGCTGAAAAATTATCCACCGCGGTGAAATGCCCGAATGACTTGGTAACGTTTTTCAGTTCTACTTGCATAAGCGCCCCTCCGGTCGTTCAAACTTTCTTTAAATGAAAAAAGGAGAACCGGATGACCGGTTCTCCTTTAAGGGTCTCATCACTCGCCGCGCATGGCCTTGTTGCAGGTCTCCACGCAGTTGGCAAGAGCTTCGGCAGCGTCGGCGCCGCCGGCCACCAGGGTGGCCAGTTCCTTCAGAGCGTCACGGGTCTCGGAAGCGCCCTTCACAGCGGGGAAGGAAACGCCGATGTCAAAGTTGCCGGCGACGGCAGCCAGGGCGGGCTGGGACGCGACGAAAGCGTCATAGCCTTCCACAGACTGAGCGTTGATCCAGGGGGTCAGGGCCAGAACGGCTTCCGCCCAGCCCGCGGCCACTTCGGGAGTGGTCAGGAAGTACTTCGCGAACAGGTAGGCGCCTTTCTCGGCTTCCTTGCCGTTGGCGGAGAACACGATGGGGCCGCGGTTCCAGATGGTGTAAGCGGCGTTTTCGTCACCGGTGGAGGGAGCGGGAGCCACGTCATACTCGAATCCCTCGGGATTGATGTAGGGCACGCCGGCGCAGGAGCCGTAGTACATGGCCACGATGCCGCTGTTGAAGTCGTTGGAGAAGTAGCCGCCGGAAGGCGCGGTGATGGCGAACAGGCCTTCCTGAGCCATCCGGCCCAGCCAGGCGATGGGCTCCACGGCTTCGCCGAAGAGCACGCACTTGTTCTCGGTGTCCATGTAGCCGTAGCCGGCTTCCATGATCAGGGTCTGGGCGATATCGGTCAGGGCGTCGATGCCGAAGGGAGTCACGTCGGGCTTGGCTTCCTTGATGGCGCGGCACACGGCCTCAAGCTCGGTCCAGGTCTTGGGCACTTCCAGGCCAAGCTCGTTGAGCATGGTCTTGTTGTAGTAGAGGATGGGGCCAGTGGTGTAGCCGGGCAGGTAGTGGATGTGGCCGTCCTCAAAGCCGTTGATCTCATCCATGAGATACTCAGGCAGCAGGTCATCGAAGCCCTCGATGCCGATCTCTTCGTCGTAGATGTACTCGTCCAGGTTGGCGACCAGGCCGGCGCTGACATACTTGGCGGCCTCGGAGCCGTAGTTGAAGATGATGTCGGGGCCTTCGCCGTTCACCACGGACTGATAGACCGTGCTGGTGAAGCCCTGGTTGGGCTGGGTCTGGATGATGACTTCATAGCCGGGGTTGGCGGCGTTGAAGTCGGCGGCAGCCTGGCGCAGGTACGCGTCCTGAGCGTCCGTGAAGGTGGACCAGATGGACACGGTGACCGGAGCCGCTTCGGCGAAAGCGCCGGCAACGGACAGCAGCATCATCAGAGACAGAGCGGCAGCGATGATCTTTTTCATTTACTCTTCCTCCATTTCATGATCTGACAAAATATGCCATCGGCAGCGAGCTCAGGCTCACTGACCGTTGGTAGCTCCCTCATCATTGTCCTTCGCGGCATCATCGTTAGGGGCCGCGGCATCGTTCTGCACAGTATCGGCAGCGTCCTTCGCGGTGTCCGCGGCGTTATCCACGGTCTCCGTCACCTGCTGCTGAAGAGACGCCTTCTTGAGATTGTTGACCTCATTGCCGCGCACGATCAGTACCACCGCGACAGCGATAACGAGGATCACGGATACGATCGCCAAAGTCCTCTTAGCGTTCATAAAGAACCTCCTGATCCAGACTGTGAAATAACAAAGCCATTATAAATCCAAACCGGTGCAGTGTCAATGTAAAAACGGGACGATAAAAGCGCGGCCGAAGAGCCGGAACGGACAAAAAAGACGGAGAGAGCGGGGCTACCCGCTCTCTCCCGAATAGGGTCCAGATCCAGCGCTCCGCTCATGTACCGATCGATCCGGCGCGAGCGGGAGATATATCATCAAGCTTCCGGCTCCAGCAGGCCGAGATTGCCGTCCTTCCTCTGATAGAGCACGTTGACCCGGTCGGTATCCTGATTGACGAATACGAAGAAGCTGTGGCCCAGAAGCTCCATCTGAAGGGCCGCGTCCTCCTCCGACATGGGCCGTGTGGGATACTGCTTGCGGCGCACGACGGTCTTCTCCCCTTCGGTGTACACGTCTTCGACGAATTCCGTCTCGCTCATGTCCGCGTCCTCGCGCAGCCGCTTCTCAAGCTTGGTGCGGTGGCGCAGGATCTGCTTTTCCAGCTTCGCCAGGGCCTGGTCGATGGCCATGAACAGGTTGTCGTCACTGGAGGACTCCGCCCTCAGGGTCACACCGCCGCTCATGGGCACGGTGATCTCGCAGATCCTCTGGCTGCGTTCCTTGCGCAGACGGACGTACATTTCCGTGTCCTGACGGAGATAGCGGCTCATGCTGGCGGTCTTCCTGTCGATCCTCTTCTGGATACCGGGGGTCACGACCATGTCCTTACCGGATGTGATGATGGTTTTCATGTGCATCCCTCCTATGAGTACTTTGTGCGACATTTATATCATTCTACATAAACAGGCCGTTTCCTGCAAGCACGCGGAAAATATTCAATAATATAAGGACAAAAAGAAAACAAAAGTGTTGACACGCGGGAACAAAAATGGTATTATCTCCGACGGCTCGAAAGAGCCTGTGCCAAAGACAGCCGGTACCGCAAGGTTTAATGGAAACGCCAGCCGAGGCGCAAGCGGGATCGTGCATTCA
>CACZOZ010000200.1:0-3001 GCA_902782865.1 uncultured Eubacteriales bacterium | reverse complement strand
TCCACGATCCGCCTGAAGGACTCCAGGAACATTTCCGTGATCATGGTCTTCTCGTGGATGACGGCGATGTCCACGTCCCGGCGCAGCATCTCGAATACCGCGTAGATATTGTCGTCCCGGAACACGCTCACGTAGTCCAGGAGCTCCCGGGTGGTCATCCCGTCGAATTTCGGGCTGTGGAAATGGCACACCCCCGTCTCCAGGGACCGGACGGACTTGAGCAGGCACTCCTCCAGGGTGCTGCCGATGCCCATGACCTCGCCGGTCGCCTTCATCTGGGTGCCCAGGGTGTTGGGCGCGGTGGTGAACTTGTCGAAGGGGAAGCGGGGGAACTTGGCCACGATATAGTCCAGAGAGGGCTCGGTGGCCGCGGTGCCGCCCGCCACGGCGATCTCCTCCAGGGCCATGCCCATGGCGATCTTGGCGGTGACACGGGCGATGGGATAGCCGCTGGCCTTGGAGGCCAGGGCGCTGGAGCGGCTCACCCGGGGATTGACCTCGATCAGGTAGTACTGGGAGGACTTGGGATCCAGAGCGAACTGCACGTTGCACCCGCCGGCGATCTGAAGCTCCCGGATGATGCGGATGGCGCTGTCGTTGAGCATTTTCAGGTCATGGTCACTGAGGCTCAGGATGGGGGCCACCACGATGCTGTCGCCGGTGTGCACACCCACGGGGTCCACGTTCTCCATGCCGCAGATGGTGATGGCGTGGTCGTAAGCGTCGCGCATCACCTCGAACTCGATCTCCTTGAAGCCCTTCACGCTCTTTTCCACCAGCACCTGGCCCACGGGGGACAGGGCGAAGCCGTTGGCCGCGATCTCGCAGAGCTCCTCCTCATCGTAGGCAAAGCCGCCGCCGGTGCCGCCCAGGGTGAAGGCCGGGCGCAGCACCACGGGGTAGCCGATGCGCTCCGCCGCCGCCTTCGCTTCCTCCACGCTGTAGGTGATCTCGGAAGGGATCACGGGCTCGCCCAGCTTCTGGCACATCTCCTTGAACAGTTCCCGGTCCTCGGCCCGTTCGATGGAGCGGGCGGGAGTGCCCAGCAGTTCCACCCGGCACTCCCGGAGGATGCCCTTTTTGTCCAGCTGCATGGCCAGGTTGAGGCCCGTCTGCCCGCCGATGCCGGGCACGATGGCGTCCGGCCGCTCGTAGCGGAGGATCTTGGCCACATATTCCAGGGTGAGGGGCTCCATGTAGACCTTGTCCGCGATGGACGTGTCGGTCATGATGGTGGCGGGGTTGGAATTGCACAGGATCACCTCATAGCCCTCTTCCTTGAGGGCCAGGCAGGCCTGGGTGCCCGCGTAGTCGAACTCCGCGGCCTGGCCGATCACGATGGGGCCCGAGCCGATGATCAGCACTTTTTTGATATCCGTGCGCTTTGCCATGATTCGATCCTCCCAAATTATTTTTGATATACGGTCCTGCCCCGGTACACGGTCGTCACGCACGCGCCGTATACCGTGCGCCCCTCAAAGGGCGTGGCCCGTCCCATGGACAGAAAGTCGGCGGGATCGACCGTGCAGGCCCTGTCCAGGTCCCACACGGAAAAGTCCTCTCCCGCGGGGATCCCGAACCGCTTCCGGGGCGCGGCGCTCATGAGATCCAGGAGTTTGTCAAGGCCGATCACGCCTTTTTTCACCAGTTCCGTGTACATGAGCGGGAAGGCCGTCTCCAGCCCCACGATGCCGAAGGCGCTCTTTTCCAGGCCCCGGGCCTTCTCCTGAGCGCTGTGGGGGGCGTGGTCCGTGGCGATCATGTCGATGGTGCCGTCCGCCAGGCCCTCCAGCAGCGCCTCCCGGTCCTCCCGGGAGCGCAGGGGCGGGTTCATCTTGAACCGGCCCTCTTCCTTCAGGTCGTTTTCGTCGAGCAGAAGGTAATGGGGCGCGGTCTCGCAGGTGACGTCCACGTTTTCGCGCTTGGCCTGCCGGATGAGGGCCACGCTCTCTTTGCAGGAGATGTGGCACACGTGGTAGGCGCAGCCGGTCTCTTTGGCCAGCTTCAGGTCCCGGGCGATGGGGCGCCACTCGCTCTCGGAGGGGATGCCCCGGTGGCCGTGCGCTTTGGCATAGGCCCCGTCGTGGATGTATCCGCCCTTTAAAAGGCTGTTGAGCTCGCAGTGGGCGGCGACGATCTTGCCCAGCCGCCGGGCTTCCCGCATGGCCGCGCGCATCATGTCCTCATCCTGCACGCCCTTTCCGTCGTCGGAGAACGCGATGACGTAAGGCGCCATGGCGGCCATGTCCGACAGTTTTTCGCCCTTTTCGCCCACGGTCAGCGCCCCGTAGGGATGCACCCCGATCACGGCCTCATCCCGGATCAGGCGCAGTTCCTCCTCCAGGTGGGGCAGGGAATCCGGCACCGGATCCAGGTTGGGCATGGCGCACACGTCGGTGAAGCCGCCCCGGGCCGCGGAACGGCTGCCGCTCAGGATCGTTTCCTTATAAGAAAAACCCGGCTCGCGAAAGTGCACGTGCACGTCGCAGAGACCGGGGATAACGGTACAGCGTCCGGGATATTCCGGGGGGATCAACACCGACAGGTCGGCCGGGACGAGCCCCGAGGGATAGATCTTGAACCTGTTGTCCATGCGAGCCCCTTTCGTCGTTCAAGCACAATAAAACGCCCTGCCGGCAGGCAAGGCGATGGCGTCATGAGCCGCGGGCAGATGCTGCCCGCCGGACGCGCTGTCTTGCCGACCTCTCCGGATCAGCTTAAAGATCACGTGATCCGCGACCGATGATAGCATAAAGGCCGAAGGATGTCAACAAATAAAAATGTGAATAAAAGGGAAATGACACGAGTCAATGTTCGTGTTTTTAGTCGAACATTGACCAAAACATCCATTATCCGGTGAGACGGCGCACATGCTTTTTTCGCAATTACGAACGATACACTTGACAGGAACGGGATACAGATGGTATGCTCCCTATGCCCGGCAGAACGGGCATGCTAAGGAGGTACCGCCATGCTGAAGGTAGGCGTCATCATGGGCAGC
>CACZOZ010000199.1:0-41969 GCA_902782865.1 uncultured Eubacteriales bacterium | reverse complement strand
GGGAAGGGCACACTGTGCAAAATGCTGCTTGAAGCCGATCGAAGGACCGTGTTTTCCGTTTCGGCCACGACACGGGCGCCCCGGGAAGGTGAAACAGACGGCAAAGAGTATTATTTCGTCACGGATGAGGAATTCCTCTCCATGAAGGAACGGGGAGAACTGCTCGAGGACGCTGTCGTTCACGGGCATCGGTACGGTACTCCCTTGAAGCCGATCCTCGACACGATAAAGGACGGGCACGACGTCATTCTTGACATCGATACACAGGGCGCTCTGAACGTTATGAGCAAAGTCCCCGACTGTGTCAGCATATTCGTTCTCCCGCCGAGCTGGGCAGCGCTCCGGGCAAGGCTGCTCGGCAGGAATACAGAAAAACCCGAGGATGTGGAGATCAGGCTGAACAATGCCGTCAGGGAAGTCGAACAGCTCGCGAAGTACCGTTACGTCATCGTCAACGATGACGGTCCGGGCGGGCTAGAACGGGCTTTTGATGAATTGAGATCGATCGTCAGTGCCGAAAGGCATCGCACGATACGATATACACCTCACCTCAACGATCGGTGAACAGAAAGGAAGGAATAAAATGCCGCTCAATTATCCGCCTATCGATGAACTGTTGAAGAAGACCGAGAATTGCTATACGCTGGTGGTGGAAAGCTCTAAACGGGCCAGGGATCTGGTGGCAGGTGCGCAGCCCATGGTGGAGACCGACAGCCAGAAACCCGTCAGCATCGCCGTGGATGAGATCTATAACGGCTATCTTCGTTATGATCGCATTTCGGAGGAAGAAACGGATCGATGAGTTTAAAAGGAAAGCATATCGTACTGGGTGTGACCGGCGGCATCGCCGCTTATAAAGCGTGCGACATCGCGAGCCGGCTGCGTAAAAAAGGGGCGCATGTACACGTCATCATGACCGAGCACGCCTGCGAGTTCGTCAGGCCTCTCACATTTGAGACACTGACGAATGAGCCTGTCGTAACGGATATGTTCCGTCGCGATAAGCCTTGGGAGGTCGAACACGTTTCGCTCGCAAAGCTCGCGGATCTGTTCATCATCGCTCCCGCGACCGCCAACATCATGGCGAAAACAGCAGCGGGCATCGCGGACGATATGCTTTCGACGACGATCCTGGCCGCCCGCTGTCCGATGTTATTCGCTCCGGCCATGAACAGCGCCATGTGGCTCAATCCCGTTACGCAGCGGAATCTTTCGCTCCTTAAAGACATGGGGATCGGGTTCGTCGGCCCCGCCAGCGGAAACCTGGCCTGCGGCGATCAGGGAGTCGGCCGCATGAGCGAACCGGAAGACATCGTTTTCAACGCGGAAATGATGCTCACCGACAAGGATCTTTCCGGATTGAAGATCGTCGTCACCGCGGGCCCGACCCGCGAAATGCTCGATCCCGTCCGCTTCCTGAGCAACCGCTCGACCGGAAAGATGGGATACGCGATCGCGGAGAGGGCCCTGATGCGCGGAGCCGATGTGACACTGATCACCGGTCCGTCAGCGTTGACTGCGCCTACGGGCGTCAGGGTCATCTCCGTCCTGTCTTCGGAAGATCTCAGGAGAGCTGCCGTATCGGAAAGCAAAAAGGCCGATATCCTGATCCAGGCCGCCGCCCCCGCCGACTACGCCCCTGAAACATACTCCGAGCAGAAGATCAAAAAAACAGATGATCAGCTGTTCCTCAGGCTCAAGCGCACGGAGGATATAGCGGCAGCCTGCGGGGCGGAAAAACGCGGCGATCAGGTGTTCATCGGTTTTGCCGCGGAAACGGAACACCTGCTTGACAACGCCCTGGGCAAGCTGACAAAAAAGAATCTCGACCTGATCGCGCTCAACGACGTATCCAGGACCGACGCCGGATTTGAAGTGGATCACAACCAGCTGACACTGATCAGCCGGGATAACAGATCTGAACTGCCGCTGCTGACCAAAAAGGATGCTGCCGACGAATTGCTGAACGCTGCCAGAAAGTGTCATGAGAGCAAGAACGGACAATGACATATATGCCCGTGTGATCGTGGACATCGCGTCGGACAATACCGACCGGCTGTTCACTTATCATGTGCCCGATGTGTTCCGAGGTTTTCTTTCGCCGGGTTACCGCGTGCTCGTGCCCTTCGGCTTCCGGGAGCAGGAAGGCATCGTGATCGACGTGTCCGATACCGCCGACATCCCTGCCAAAAAGATAAAAGATATCCTCACTGTTCTGGACGAGTATCCGGCGCTGACACCGGAATTGATCAACCTGGCGCAGACGCTGAAAAACGAACTGCGATGCACACTGTGCGAATCGCTCAGGCTGATGATACCGGCCCAGATGAGAAAAGGCCGCGTCACGATCAGGAAAGAGACCTACCTCAGGCTGAGCGATACGGCAGCGGGATCTTTTGATGAGCTGATGGTCAGGCACAAACGATCACCCAAACGCCAGTTGATCCTCCAGACCCTGTCAGACCGTCAGGAGCATCCGCTGAAAGATATCAAGGCTTTGATCAGCGCCGCTGACGAGCCTCTGAGCATTCTCAAGGCTGAGGGCAGTGTCCTTTCCGTTCAGCGCGAGTCATTCCGTCGGCCCTCTTTTCCCGGGCTGGGAAAGACTCAGGACCATGTGCTCACAGATGAGCAGCAGGAAGCGTTCGATGAGATCGCTTCATCGATCTCCGCTCGCAGGAACGACGTGTTTCTCCTTCACGGCGTGACCGGATCGGGGAAGACCGAAGTGTTCGTCCACCTTGTCAGAGAAGCGATCGGGAAAAACAAAAAGGCGGTCATCCTGGTCCCCGAGATCTCTTTGACACCGCAGATGATCACGTATTTCTACTCCAGATTCGGCGACCGTCTCGCGGTGCTCCATTCCCGGTTGAGCGCCGGTGAACGTTATGATGAGTGGCGCCGTATACGTTACGGCGACGCGGATATCGTCATCGGAGCGCGTTCGGCTGTGTTCGCGCCATTTGAGGACATCGGCATCATCATCATCGATGAGGAGCACGAGGGCTCCTACCTGTCCGAAAGCCATCCGCAGTACGACGCCAGGCAGGCGGCGATCCAAAGAGCTGCAAGCCATAAGTGCCCTGTCGTTCTGAGCAGCGCGACACCGAGCGTGTATTCGTACGCTCAGGCCCGCCACGGTAACTATATCCTTCTTGAGATGCCGCACCGCGCGAATCACCAGCCCTTGCCTCAGATCTATCTGGCAGACATGCGCAGGGAACTGCGCAGCGGCAATCGCGGCATCTTTTCAGAAAAAATGAAGCAGGAGCTCACCGCCTGCTTTGAACAGAATGAGCAGGCGATACTTTTTGTGAACAGACGCGGGTATGCCCCGTTCGTCAACTGCAGGGCCTGCGGTGAGACGCTCAAATGCAGGCAGTGCGATGTTTCGCTGACTTACCACAAGACGGACGGAGCCCTGCATTGCCACTACTGCGGCAGCCGGGAGCCCATGCCCGCGGCCTGTCCGGTGTGCGGCAGCCATTATATCAGGCAGTGCGGTGTCGGCACTCAGAAAGTCGAGGAAGAATTCAAAAAGGAATTCCCCGGCATCAGTGTCCTGAGGATGGATCAGGACACAACAGCCGCCAAGAACGCGCACGCCAATATCCTCAACGCTTTCCGGGCCAGACAGGCTCAGGTCCTGATCGGCACCCAAATGGTCGCCAAAGGTCATGATTTTCCGTCGGTCACTTTCGTCGGTGCCGTTCTCGCGGATCTGTCATTGAACCTGCCGGATTTCCGTGCCCCGGAGAGAACGTATCAGCTCCTGGTCCAGGCCGCAGGCAGAGCCGGCAGGGGAGACCGCCAGGGCACTGTGGTGATCCAGACCTACAAGCCGGAGCATTACGCCATACAAAGCGCTGTTGAACAGAACTATAAAACGTTTTTTAATGAGGAGTTTGCCCGAAGGAGACGTTCCCTTTATCCGCCCTTCACGCGCATAAGCCGTATACTGATCGAGGGAAAGGAAGAAGAGACCGTGCTCACGGCAGCTCAGAACGCCGACAAGAGGATCACTTCTTTTTTGGAAGATCATCCGTCTGTAAAGCGTTTGACGATCTTTCACAGGGCCGATGCTGCGCCGATCAAGCGGATCCTGAATCAGTATCGGGCACAGGTGATCATCAAAACGATCGAAAACCCGGGTGTCGCGGAACTGACGAAAGAAGTGAACAGCCTTGTTGCCGGATATCAGCAGGAATACGGTCGGCAGATCTCTGCCGGCTATGAGATCAATCCGGCATCGCTGGCATAGGAGGGACATATGGTAAAAAAGATCCTGAAGCTGGGAAACGAAACATTGAGAAAGCATTGCTCGACCGTCACGAAATTCGATCTGAGGCTGAAACTGCTCCTCAGGGATATGGCGGATACCATGTATGATGCCGATGGAGTCGGCCTTGCCGCGCCGCAGATCGGGATCCTGAGGCGCGTCATCGTGATCGATACACAGGAAGAGAACGGACCGGGACTGATCGAACTGATCAATCCCGTCATGATAGAGCAATCCGGTGAGCAGGGCGGGCCCGAAGGCTGCCTGAGCGTGCCTGACAGGCGCGGGTACGTGGTACGGCCCGAATATGTGAAAGTGCGCGCTCAGAATGTTCGCGGCGACACCTTTGAGCTGGAGGGGCATGGCCTCCTGGCCAGAGCTCTCTGCCATGAGATGGATCATCTTGACGGTATCATTTACGTCGATAAGATGGACCACGAGATATTTGATGACGATCGCGACGACGGCAAAGGTGGGGAAACGAAATGAGGATCGTTTTTATGGGCACGCCGGAATATGCCGTGCCTTCTCTGAAAGCGCTCGCCGCATCCGGGCACACCGTCGTCGGCGTCTTTACACAGCCGGACAAGCCCCGCGGACGGGGAAAGAAAGTCACCGCATCGCCGGTGAAGGAAACGGCTGAACGGATGGGCATCCCCGTTTATCAGCCTCAGAAGATACGCGCCGACGGGCTGGACGACCTGATCGCGCTGAAGCCGGATCTGTGTGTCACAGCGGCTTTCGGGCAGATCCTGTCGCAGAGCGTTCTTGACGTACCGGTCATCGGCACAGTGAATGTCCACGCGTCTCTTCTGCCCCGATACCGGGGTTCGAGCCCCATCCCATGGTGCATATTGAACGGGGAGAAGAAAACAGGCGTCACCACCATGCTCACCGACGCCGGGATCGACACGGGGGATATCCTGCTGACACGGGAATGCGACATCGAGGCAAATGACACCACCGAAACTCTGACACAAAAGCTGGCCCAGATCGGCGCGTCGCTTTTGATCGAAACGATCTCCAGGATCGAGAACGGTACTTGTCCCAGGACCAAACAGGATGAGTCCCTGATGAGTTATTATCCCAAGATCACCAAAGAAATGGGAACGCTGGACTTTTCAAAGAGCTCGGAGCATTTGAAAGACCTGGTTCGCGCCATGGATCCCTGGCCCGGATGCACCGTGAGCATCGGCGGAGAGATGATCAAAGTGTGGAGCGCGGAAGCTGCCGTCGGAGCGGGAAATGATGTTCCCGGCACGATCGTGGCTCCCGACAGCGACAAGGGGATCAGCATCGCCGCCGCGGACGGGTTTTTGATCCTGCGCACGATCCAGGCTCCTGGGGGAAAACGCATGGATTCCCGGGAGTATCTGAAAGGCCATCCTGTCAAAGCTGTTTCCGTGGATCCCGTTTGAACTTTATCAGGAGCATATTATGAAGACGAACTCTCATTTCAGAGCGCAGCCTCCTTACAAAGCGCATTCCCCGCAGCGCCCGCCCGTACCGAAGCAGGCCGAAAACGGACGGCAGCTGGCTTTCCTGATCTTAAAAGACGCGTTTGAGAAGAATGAATACGTGTCTCTGTGTCTGGACCGTCATTTTCGGCAGAGCACGATACCGCTGATCGAAAAAAGGCTGTGCACCAAGATCGTGTATTCTGTTTTCGATAACCTGATCCAGCTGGACCATATCCTTTCCTTTTTTCTCGAGGAACCGGATAAACTGGCTCTCTCCGTCCGCAATGTTCTGCGCATCGGTCTGTGCCAGATCCGTTATCTGGAAAAGATCCCCGATAACGCTGCCGTGGACGAATCCGTAAAGCTCATCAAATGGGCCGACGGCGTCAGATATGCCGGGCTCGTGAACGCGGTGCTCCGCAAAACGATCACCTCGGGAGACGGCGTCGTTTGGCCTGACATGAAAGAAGAGCCCGCGGCCTATATCTCATTGACCGATTCGGTACCTGAAGGATTGGCCCGCAGGCTCATCGATGATTACGGATTCGAAACGGCTCATCGGATCTGTTCTTTCAGGGGAGATCACGCCGTGACCATCAGGCCGAATATGATGCGTTATGCGACCCCTGAGAAGTTCGAAAACTTCCTTAAAACGAAAGTGTGGACCTGTGAAAAATCGGATATATGGGACGCCTGGTTCGTTAGGGGCATATCCAACGCGGGCAAAGATATGGGTTTTCTGAACGGTGAGTATTCGATCGAGGGGATCAGCAGTATCCTCGCCGCTGAAGCGCTGGATGCCAGAGGCGGGATGAGCGTTCTGGACTGCTGCTCCGCGCCCGGCGGCAAGACCGCCTATATCGCTGAAAAAATGAACGGTTCCGGGCGGATCATCGCCTGGGACATACATCCTCACCGCGTCGAGTTGATCAAGGCTATGGCCAAAAGGCTGGCCCTTGATAATGTACGTCCTTATCAACATGACGCTCTGGAATTGAAAGAAGATTATCTGGAAAACTTCGATCGGGTACTGATCGATGCTCCCTGTACCGGCACCGGGGTCATGGACAATAAGCCCGATATCAAAATGCACTTTGACCCAAAACAGACGGACGAGCTCGCGGACATCCAGAGAAAGCTTCTCGAGACCTGCAGCCGATATGTGAAAACCGGCGGCATCCTTGTTTACGCGACTTGTTCCCTGTTCAAAGCGGAGGGGGAAGACCGGATCGCCGCTTTTTTGCGGGAGCATCCCGAATTTGTGCTCGAAAGCATCCCAGCTTATGACCATCTGCCTGTATTCCACGATGACCGCACCAGCGGCTACAGGATCCTGACCGGTTCTCATCCCGGATTGGATGGATTTTTCTTCGCCCGTCTCAGAAAGAACAGAAAATGACGAACGCACTGCAATTATTGAACTGCACACCGGAAGAACTCAAGGAGATCGTCTGCGGCTACGGGGAAAAGCCTTACCGCGCCGATCAGCTTTTTGAAGCTCTCCACAGAGGCAAAAAGACGGAGCAGATCGAGAATCTGCCTCTTTCTCTGCGCCGGCACCTGTCAGAGGATACGATCGACCAGCCTGTGGCTATCGAGAAAGTGTTTCCGTCAAAACTCGACGATACCGTCAAGTTCATTTACCGCATGAGCGACGGCAACTGCGTGGAAGGCGTCCTGATGCACTACAAGTACGGGCGCACACTGTGCGTTTCCACGCAGGTCGGATGTCGGATGGGATGCCGTTTCTGCGCGAGCACCCTGGAAGGAAAAGCGCGTGATCTTTCTGCCGGGGAGATCCTCGGGCAGATCATATGCGCGAACGTGTATTTGAAAGATAAAGACGAAAAAGTCCACAACGTCGTATTGATGGGAAGCGGCGAACCTTTTGACAACTATGACAACGTGGTCCGGTTCCTGCATCTGGTCAATCATCCCAAGGGGATCAACATCGGCCTGAGGCACATATCCCTGAGCACCTGCGGGCTCGTCCCGGAGATCCGGCGCTTCACAGACGAAGGCCTTCCCGTTACCTTGTCTTTGTCGCTGCACGCGCCGACGGATGATGCGCGCAAACGGATCATGCCGGTGGCAAACGCTTATACCATCCCCGAGACCATCGAAGCCTGCAAAGGTTATTTCGCGAAAACGGGGAGACGCATCATAATCGAATACGCGCTGATCGACGGCGTCAACTGCAGTGATCGGAATGCCGCGGATCTGATCGCATTGTTGAAAGGCGGGCCGTTCCACGTCAACCTCATCGCTTTGAACAGCGTTAAGGAACGGGAATTGAACGCTCCCGGCCCCGCACGTATCAAGAGTTTTTTCGACCAGCTCGAAAAGGGCGGTATCTCCGTCACGATGCGTCGGAGCCTTGGCCAGGATATCGACGGTGCCTGCGGTCAATTGAGAAAAAAATATCTGGAGCGGAAAGATGAAGATCACGGCAGTTACTGATCCCGGATGCAAAAAAACAGTCAATGAGGATACTGTTATCCTGCACGAGGGCCGGTATCCCATCTTCGGTATAGCCGATGGTATGGGGGGCCATGTGGGAGGAGCGGTCGCGAGCGCCAAGGCCGCTGAAACCATGATCGATACGCTCGCGATGTCCGTACCCAATGCGGAGGATATCACAGCCGCATTCCGTAAAGCCAATATGATGCTGCTTGACATGCAGCGTGAAGACCGGGGCCTCAACGGGATGGGGACCACTTTGACCGTGATCTGGTGTGATGAGCACAGGGCCGTTCTGGGACACGTGGGGGACAGCCGCGCGTATCTTTTGAGGGATGATAAGCTGACCCAGCTGACCAGGGATCATTCCCTGGTGAATGATCTGATCCTCCGGGGCGCCCTTACTCCCGAGGAAGCACGGGTCCATCCTTACAGGAACATGATAACCCGCGCTGTCGGGACAGAACCCGGGCTTGATGTGGACGTCGATTCTTTCGAACTGAGGACCGGTGACAGATTCCTGATCTGTTCCGACGGTCTCACGGAATATCTTGAAGATCCCGATATACTGTCTGAAATGAATCATCGGTCGATCAAACATGCCGCGGAAAGGATGCTGGCCGAAGTCCTGCGGCGTGGGGGACACGATAATATCTCGATCGTTATCGCGGAGGTGGAAGCATGAGTGAGATCAGCCTCGGCATGCTTCTGGATAATCGATATCAGCTCGTCGACATGATCGGCAAAGGCGGCATGGCGATCGTCTACCTCGCGAACGATCTGAGGACCGGGCATCAGGTAGCCGTGAAGATCCTTAATCCCGAATACAACGATGACGAGGAATTCCTGGAGAGGTTCGACCGCGAAGCTGCCGCCGCAAGCAAAATGAGCCATCATAACATCGTCAATCTGCTTGATGTCGGCAATGACCAGGGATACCGGTATCTCGTCATGGAATATGTCCAGGGAAAAACTTTGAAAGAAGTCATTCTGGACAGGGGCGCGATGCCCTATGATGTGGCGGCCCAGGTAGCCATCCGGATACTGTCGGCCCTTCAGCATGCCCATAAAAACGGCATCATCCACCGGGATATCAAACCGCAAAACATCCTTGTGCATTCCGAGGGCCATATCAAGGTAGCTGATTTCGGTATCGCTCATATGGCGGGCGGCGGCACTCTTTCGAAGAATGATAATATCATGGGCTCCGTTTATTACTTCTCACCGGAACAGGCGCGGGGAGAAGAAGTGACGACAGCCAGCGATATCTACAGTGTCGGCATCGTCTTGTATGAGATGCTGACAGGTCATGTGCCCTTTGACGGCGAAACACCGGTCACCATCGCGATGATGCAGATCAAGAACGATCCTGTTCCGATGACCAATTATGTCAAGGATATTCCCCGGTCAATGGTACGGATCGTCAAAAAGGCTATGGAAAAGAAGCCCGAAAAACGTTATCAGAGCGCTTTCGAAATGGCCCAGGATCTGCATCATGTGCTCCATTCACCGGACAGTGTCCTTGAAGCAGACGACGATCAGGACAGCGGCATCATCCCGATCTTTGAAAAGGAAAAAACGAACAATAATAACGATAAGCCCGTTATCATGCCGGCAAGGCATGTAAAATGGATCGTCGTGACAGCCTGCACGGTCTTCGCGCTCTTATCGATCGTTTGGGGCACCCGGTATCTGGCGGATATCATCATCAAATCGACCTCCGCGCCTTATCTGGTCAATGAGACCGAAGAATCCGCCCTGAATCTGATCAATAAAGCGGGATTGAAAGCCGAGATATCCAGAGCGAGCCATTCGCAGGTACCGCGCGGGCAGGTCATTATGCAGACGCCTGATTTTGACACGAATATGCGCAAGGGCGAAAGCATCGCGATCACGATCTCCACCGGTCCCGATCCGCAGGAGATCCCCGATGTCATCGGAAAAAGCAGTGACTCCGCCATGAAGGAGCTTGAGCGATATGGCTTCACCATGCTGGTGCTGCCTGAAAGGGTGCTGTCATCACTCGAATACGGAACTGTGATCAGCCAGGACCCGAAAGCGGGGACAGTCCTCTCACAGAACGGTATCATACAAGTCAAGCTGAGCGGCGGCAGCACGATCCTGTCCAGTTTGGTGGGCATGCCTTTGGATGAGGCCAAATCGATCATCGCCCAGAAAGGGATAAAGATCAAAGATATGACCATCGAATATGTCTCAGACGAAGCGCTCAACGATAAGATCGTGACCCAGCAGTATCTGGATGAGAATAACAACATCCTGGAGCCGGGACAGGAAGTGATGCTGAACTGCGGCATACAGGTGATCCTGGCTGTGCAAAGAGTACAGAGAGAAGGCAGCGGTAACTGATGCTGATCAGAGGAACCATTTCCCAGGGGCGCGGCGGGCTCTATACGGCTGTTGAAAACGGGACCGGCACCGAATACGTCCTGCGTGCCAAGAAGAAATTCCGCCGGATGCATATTCAGCCCCTGGTGGGGGATATCATCGATTTTACCCCCGGACAGGCGGATTCTGACGAGCACGGATGGATCGAGGAGATCCATCCCCGCCAGAATGAGATGACGCGCCCGCCTGTTGCAAACATTACTTTGATGCTGACCCTTATCGCGTCCGAACCGGCTCCCGACTGGGGGCTCCTGGACAGAATGCTGATCCAGGCGCAAAAAAAATCAGTCAAAAGTTTGATCGTCGTTACAAAATGTGATCTGGACGGCGGTCTGATGTATGAGCAGGCTCAGGCTGTCTATCAAACGGCAGGCTTCCGGGTCTTGCCGATGGCCTACGGAAGCAGGGAGGATCTTTCAGGGATCAGATCGGTCCTGAAGGGAGAGCACGCCTGCCTGAGCGGTCAGTCAGGCGTGGGGAAATCCACCCTGCTGAATCAACTTCTGAACATCGATACGCAGACCGGCTCGCTGAGCGAGCATATCAAACGGGGCAGAAACACGACACGCCATACACAGTTATTCCATGTGGACGAGATCTGGCTTTTTGATACGCCCGGTTTTTCACTGCTTGAAGAAGAAAACGCAGAAGAGCCGGTACTGCTGCAGGACTACTATCCCGAATTCAAACCATTCAAGGATAAATGCCGTTTCTCCCCGTGTTTTCACGACAAAGAACCCGGATGCTCCGTGAAAGCGGCTGTGGATACCACGATCCATCGTGACCGTTACCGGCGCTATGTGGATATCCTGCATAAAGATCAGGAACTATGGAAGGAACGATTTAAATGAATGACCGGGCGATCCACAGGAGCAAAAAGCACCCCGAACAGATCAGGACAAAAAAGAGTCTGGGCCAGAATTTCATTCTGGATGACGACCTGCTGACAGATCTGGTCTCACACGCGCAGATAACAAAAAACGATTCTGTTCTTGAGATCGGAACGGGACTGGGCACCCTGACGGACATATTATCCGAGACCGCCGGAGAAGTCGTCACCATCGAAGTGGATGACTCGCTGATCCCGGCGCTTCAGGTACGGTTTGCATTCAATGACCGCGTGCGTTTGATCCACGCCGATGTGCTCAAAACAGACCTTGACGGGATCATTGACAGTTTCAGCGGGACCCCCAAGGTCGTGGCCAACATCCCTTATTACATCACGAATGACATCATCAGAAAGCTTTTCACCTTAAAGAGACTAAAGTCTGCTTCTCTTCTCGTCCAGAAGGAAGTCGGTGAGAAGATCCTCGCCGGTCCCGGCGACAAGGATTACGCGTTGATCAGCCTGTTGGCCCATTACTACTCTGAACCGTCATTTGGCATGTATGTCCCGAGAGAGCGGTTTCATCCGAGCCCGAACGTCGACAGCGCATTCATCCGTCTGGATATGGATAAAACGCCGCGTTTTGGCGCGGACCCCGATCTTGAGCGGCTGTTTTTATCCGTCTGCGATACACTGTTTTACCTGCGGAGAAAAACACTGCTGAACAACCTGACAGCCCGGTTTCATCTTGACCGTCATGCGGCGGATGATATATTGAAAACATCCGGGATCGATCCGTCACGAAGAGGGGAGACCCTCCGCATTGAAGAGATCTATCAGCTGACCGAAGCCCTTTCAGAATATTTGAAAAAGCATTGATCAGAAAAACCGAACGACGTTTGATCGTTCGGTTTTTTAATGAGGATCCATGATCCAAACGGATCAGAGTCATTCGTCGGATCTTGTCAAACGCACATGCCTGGCGGCTTCACGACGGCGATCGTCCGTCATATCGGCATAGTGTTTTCTCGTGGTATTGACATCCGAATGCCCAAGGGCGTCCGCCACGAGATAGATATCACCTGTTTCAAGGTAAAGATTCGTGCCGTACGTACTTCTCAGCTTGTGCGGACTGAGACGGTCTTTTAACGGTGCGGCGATCAGCGCGTATTTCTTGACCATATTCTGTACAGCGCGCTGCGTGATCCTCTTCCGCTGCATCGACAAAAACAGAGCGGATTCATGGCCAGGTTCCGCCTCAGTCTGTTTTCGCAGCGTTAAATAAGCCTGCAAAGCTTCCGCGACCTCGTCGGGAAAATACAGGATGACCCGATCGCCGCCTTTGCGGGTAACGGCAAAAGCATTCTCGTGAAAATCGATGTCATCGATGTCCAGGCCGACGCATTCGCTGACCCGGATCCCGGTACCCAGGAACAGCATGATCATGGCATAATCCCTGGCACCGGTATACTTTCTGAAAGCCTCCTGTCGTTCGCTGAGACCTTCACCGGTACCGGCGGCATGGATCATTTTTTTCATTTCCTCATCATCCAGCCTGAGGATCGGTTTGTCGTGAAGCTTAGGCAGAGGGATCAGGGTGGTCACGTTCGCGGAAACGATCGAATTCCGATACAGATAATCAAAAAGAGAACGGATGGATGACATCTTGCGCATGATGCCAAGCTCATGATTTTGTATCAGCGTCTGCCCATTAACTGTATCTTTAAAATATTGCATCAAATATTCTTGATAGAGTTCTATGTCATGACCCGTGATCTCATTGAGCATCTTATTATCGATCGTGGCCGGGATCGCTCCCGCGAACGCAGGGGATTCCGCGCAGAGGTACTGGAAGAAGACCCGGAAATCGTAGGCGTAAGCCAGCCTGGTCAATGTACTGGTGGTCTGCGAGATCGAGCGGAAAAAACTGCTGCACACAACGGGCAGTTCTTTCTGGAGCGTACGAAGCTTTTCAAGATTTTTGATATCGGACTGAGCTTTGTAATTATCCATTTGGAATAATACTCCTGAAATAAAAAGGATGATCGTTGATCCGGGATACTTGCTGTGTTAATACCGCCGGAACGATCATACCATAAAAAGCGCTTCAAAATCAATGGTTTTGGACCTATTTCTTCGTAAAAGTTTTCTTTTGCGAATAAATAGATTATTTGCCTACAGCTTCCCCCTATTCATTCGATCCCGCGTCTATCAAGTCGAAATGTTCGGGATCGCCCAGATCCGGATTGATCCTGAAGAATTTCCTGATCTCTTCCCGCGCCATTTTATCGCAGCGGTTGTTTTCCGGATGATCACTGTGACCCTTCACTTTATGAAAAGAAACGATATGCTCTTTTTTTCGGATCGTGATGTCAAGCAGCTTCCAGAGGTCCTGGTTCAGCACCGGTTTCCCCTCTTTTGTTTTCCATTGATTGGCTTTCCACTGCCTGATCCAGTTTTCGTTGAAAGCATTGACGAGATACGCCGAGTCGGAGTACACATCCACCCTGCAGGGAACTTTCAGCTGGCCCAGCGCGCTGATCAGAGCGAAGATCTCCATACGGTTGTTGGTCGTATGCGACATATTGCCGGATATTTCCTTTTCATGGGCTCCGTATCTCAGGATCGCGGCCCAGCCGCCCGGGCCCGGATTACCGGAACATGCGCCATCTGTAAAGATGGACACGGATTTCAATTCGTTAGCCATTCATGATCCTTTCAGGGAAGGCAGAAATACTGCGAAAAAACTTCCAGTTTTTTAAGACCGATCCCTTTGACTGCGACAAGATCCTGCAGGTAATAAAACGGCCCGTTCTCTTCCCTCTCATCCACGATGGCGCGAGCCGTTTTTTCACCGATCCCGGGGATCGTCATCAGTTCTTCGATCGAAGCGGTATTCGGCGAGATCGTACCGACGTACACGGCGGCCGGCGCACCATCAAGAATGGATCCCCGAGAAGCTTCATTCCTTTGGTACGTCCGGCCGACCGGTGATGCTTTCAGCGTGATGAGGATGCCCGCAAGCACAGACAATACGAGACAGACCACCACACCGCGCTCAATGATCCTGATCATTTTTGAGGACGGGGATCCTGTCAGACCGGGATCAGCAGCCGGCCGCAGGTCTCGCATTCTATGAACTGCCCGTTCTTCACCTGTCTGACGACGGCGCTGGGAAGGGACATGTTGCAGCCTCCGCACTGGGAACCGATGAGCCGCGCCAGGGGCGGATCGGTATGCAGTTTGATGACACGATATCTTTCCAGCAGTTCGGGCGATATCCCTTCCGCTTTCTGATCGACCGTCGCTTTCATGGATTCCAGCTGCTCGTTGCATTTCTGGACAGCTTCGTCATATACGACTTTCAGCGCCTCGTACTCATTCCTCAGTTTGACGAAACGCTTTTTGCTGTCGATCTGCTCTTTTTCTTTATCCGAGGTATTGCTGCGTATGCTCTTGATCTCGCTCTCATAGGTATTGAGCACGCTTTGGGCCCGCTTGACTTCACCGATCAGGGAAGTTATCGCCGCAAGCTGATCCTGCGTTTTCTCGATCTTGCCATGCAGGATCTTTGTCTGATCGCTGTTGCGCTTCACGGCATCCTGCAGCGCGTCCAGCCGGTCGGCCATCATGGAGATATCCTCGTCGATCTGCTCGATCAAAGCCTTCTGGGTCTTCATTTTATCCTTCAGCTGCACCAGGCGTTTGCGCTCCGGAGAGTTAAGAAGGCTTTTTCTGAGCCTGTCGACAGCCATGTCGGTTTTCTGGTACTCCCAAAGCATTTTCAATTGATCCATAAAACCCTCCTCATCGTTCATCGGGCCTTCAGAAACCCGGTCCGGTATTCATCCGGGATCTTTCCAAGCACTTTATTCAACCACGAGCGATAGCGTTCATAAACATCAGCGTCCGTATAGGGCTCCACATTGCCGAACGCGATCTCTTCCTCATCGGGCATCGGTCTAACGCCCGTTTGGGCGTTGATGATATGATAAAACCTCCTTTTGGATTCTATGACCCTCTCCCTTGTGATGTGATAGCCGCAGCCATAAAGGGTCTTTCTGACCAGCGGTACATCGGTCTGCGGAGATATGATCAATTCCGGTATCACAGCAAGAGGAAGATCCCGCCTCAAAAACCCGGAGATCGTTTCTCCGCCGATCCCGCTGATGACCGCCGCCCCGACCGATGCATTCTCCAGGATCGGCTGAAGACCGTCACCAGGAAGGAATGTTGCGCAGTCTCCCCTTCCCTGTTTCCTGAAAAGCGATTCCGCCTTTTCAAGGGAAACGCGGCTGATATCGGTAGCGATCACATGACGGCACTTATGACTGTCGATCAGCTTCAGCGCGGTTTTTCCGTGATCCGTACCGATATCCGCGATGATATCACATTCGGGGCACGCTTTGACCAGTTCGGCCAGTCTCGTTTCAGTTCCGACGTTTTTTTCAGTCATCAATCCAGATAGTCACGAAGTTTCTTGCTTCTGCTCGGATGGCGGAGTTTCCGAAGCGCTTTCGCTTCGATCTGCCTGATCCTCTCACGGGTCACCTTGAATTCCTTCCCCACTTCCTCCAAAGTACGCTGATGCCCGTCATCCAGGCCAAATCTCAGGCGCAGGACCTTTTCTTCCCGGGGCGTCAGTGTATCCAGGACCTCCAGGAGCTGTTCCTTCATCAGGGCGTGGGAGGCAGCTTCCGCGGGGGCGGGCGCAGCTTCGTCCTCGATAAAATCGCCCAGGTGGCTGTCCTCTTCCTCCCCTATCGGCGTCTCCAGCGAGACCGGTTCCTGCGCGATCTTCATGATCTCACGGACCTTGTTCTCACTCAACCCCATGGCTTTGGCGATCTCCGCCGGAGTAGGCTCCCTGCCGTATTCCTGAAGGAGCTGTCTGGATACCCTTACCAGCTTATTGATCGTTTCGACCATGTGCACGGGGATGCGGATCGTGCGGGCCTGGTCGGCGATCGCTCTTGTGATCGCCTGACGTATCCACCAGGTGGCGTAGGTCGAAAACTTGTACCCTTTGCGGTAATCGAATTTGTCTACCGCTTTGATCAGGCCCAGATTCCCTTCCTGGATCAGATCAAGAAAAAGCATCCCGCGCCCGACGTACCGTTTCGCGATCGACACCACCAGCCGCAGATTGGCTTCGACCAATTGTTTCTTGGCTTCCGTATCCCCCTGTTCCATCCGCTGAGCCAGGTCGATCTCCTCGTTCGCGGTCAGGAGCGGCACACGGCCGATATCCTTCAGGTACATCCTGACAGGATCGTCAATGCTCACGCCTTCCGGTATGGAAAGATCATCGTCCTCTTTCATGGGCTCCGGGAGGCTGTCGGGGCCGTCCATGATCTGATTGTCCTTGATGATCGCGATGCCTTTTTTCTCCAGCTCATCCAAAACATTATCGAACTGATCCGGATCTATATCCATCTTGGAAAGGCTGTTGATGATCTCCTCATAAGTCAGAGAATTCTTCGCCTTTGCCAGTTCAAGTAATTCCTCGATTTTTTGATTGAATTTGCTGATGCTTTTATCTTCCATATATCCTCCTTAACGATGGTCGGGATTGGATATCAGGCGTCTCAGTTCCGTTATCTTTCCCAATAAGTATTTTCTTGTACTTTCATCATTTTCCTGCTGAAGTTTGTTTTTATATTCTGATAATTCTTTTTTCAGCTTTTCTCCGTTCAGGATCCTGAGGCACTCGTCCGCCGTACGGGAAGGATCATCCAGTTCATCGCTGGTCAGTATCGCGGCCGTTTCGGTCAGGAGCTGCTTTTCCGCGTCGAGTTCGGTCTCGTTAAGCACTTCATCCAGCGTTTTTCCGTTCAGTATCTCACCGGCCGCTCTCACCAGGACGGGATGATCAAGGTCATCCGGTTTGATCGTCCCCCCCGGCAGCAGGCCCATCGCCAGAAGGGCAAAAAGGATCTTTTCCGACCGGAGCGCGTCGCTGACAGATGCCCTGGAGGGTGTGCTGACGTGATTCTTTTCAGGCTGATCCGCTCCCGGCTGTACATTGACCTGCGATCGTATCGATTCCAGGGAAAACCCGCTCTTTTCGGCGATCCTTTTTTGGTAGTATTCCAGTTCCACGGGATCCCGCAGGACCCGCAGGACGGCCGAGGCCTTTTTTGCGTACTCGATCCGCCCGTCGTCAGAACCCATATCGCACTCTTTTTCGACGCGCATCAGCTGATAGGCAACAGCTTTGATCGGCGAAAGAGCATTGAATCCCTCCGCCCCGTGGCTCCTGATGAACTCGTCGGGATCCTGCCCGTCCGGGAAAAACAGGACTTTGGCCTCCATATCTTCCTGCCTGCACAGGCCGATCCCGCGTTCGATCGCGTGCTGGCCCGCCTCATCTCCGTCGTACGCCAGCCATATCTCGGGTGCGAATCTTTTGAGGAGCCGTACCTGCTCGATCGTCAGGGCCGTTCCCAGGGTGGCGACCACGCCGCCGATCCCGTACTGGGTCAGGGAAATGACGTCAAGATATCCTTCCACCAGGATGATCCTGCTTAATTTCGTCTGCTTTTTAAGCAGGTTTGCCGCGAAAACGCCCTTTCTTTTATTGAACACGACCGTATCGGATGTGTTGATATACTTGGGTTTTACATCGGGCTCCGAGGCGCGTCCGCCAAATCCAAGCACCCTACCGTACAGATCGATGATGGGAAACAGAGCCCTGTTGATGAACATGTCCCTCGACTGGCCGTCCTTTGATACGATCAGCCCCGCGGACTGCATATCCTCTCCTGTAAAACCGAGGCCGGAAAGATGGTCGAACAGGAGCTTCCTGTCATTCGTGCTGGCCCCCAGGCCGAATTTCCTGATCGTCTGATCGTTGAGACCGCGTGAATACAGATAATTCAGCATCGGCCTTCCCCTGTCGGTCCACAGCACGCTGTGATAGAACTTTGCCGCTTCCTTATTGGCGGCGTAGACACGTTCCGTCAATTGCTTCCGCTGTTCATACAGCGGATCATCCTTCTGCTCAGGCAGGTCCATGTGATACCTGTCAGCCAGGTACTCCACCGCTTCCTGAAAAGAAAGATGATCGATATTCATCACAAAGCCGATCAGATTTCCGCCGGCTTTGCATCCGAAACAGTGATATACATTAAGGGTAGGATTGACGGAAAAAGACGCGGTCTTCTCATGATGAAAAGGGCACAAACCCATATAGTTCGCGCCGTTTTTCTTTAACTGGACATGCTCTGAAACGATCTGCACGATGTCAGCGCGGGAATTCAATTCTTCCAGCCACTGTCTTGGATACCGGACATAAGCCATTCACATCACCCGTTTTCTGATTCTGCTTAAAACAGCTTTCTCCTGCAGAGAAATACTAAAATACGGGAAAGCTGTCCGGCATGAACGCTTCGCGGTAAGTGCGCAGCGCATAACGGTCTGTCATGCACGCGATATAATCGGCCACGCCGCGCTCGGTGCCTTCTTTATAAGCGGTCTGGATATGCTCATTGGGCATGCGTTCCGGATGCTCGCAAAAATAGGCAAACAGGGAATTGATCAGGTGACCGCATTTTCTTTCCTCGTCATCGCGCCAGGAATCCATATAAACATTTTTAAAGAGGAAAGCACGCAGCTCATCCGTGGCTTCCTGTACCGTTTCGCTCATCAGGATGCGGTCCCTGCCGGCGCTTTGCTCGACGATATCCGCGATCATCGTATTGATCCTTTCGCCGTGAGTCCTGCCGAGGATACGGACACAGTTCTCGGGCAGCTCGAACGGTTTGAGAACGCCCGCCCTGATGGCGTCGTCGATATCATGATTGATGTACGCGATGCGGTCCGCCCTGGCGACGCACTGGCCCTCAAGAGTCATCGGCTGCTTTTCCCCGGAGTGGTTCAGGATCCCGTCTCTGACTTCCCAGGTCAGGTTGAGGCCTTCCCCATCGTTTTCAAGGTGTTCGACGATACGCAGGCTCTGCTCGTTATGCCTGAACCCGCCTTCCATCAGTTTGTTGAGGGATCTTTCACCGGTGTGGCCGAAGGGGGTGTGACCCAGATCATGCCCGAGCCCGATCGCTTCGGTCAGATCTTCGTTGAGACGCAGGCAGCGGGCTATGGTCCTGGCTACCTGTGTCACCTCCAGGGTATGGGTGAGTCTGGTCCTGTAATGATCTCCCTCGGGCGAAATGAATACCTGGGTCTTGAACTTCAGCCGACGAAAAGACTTGCAGTGAAGGATCCGGTCCCTGTCCCTCTGATAGCAGGTCCGCATGGGACAGTCCGGAATGGGCCTTTCACGCCCTTTGCTGTCGACGCTTTTTGCCGCGGACGGCGACAGCAGGATCTCCTCAAAATGTTCCTGTGTCTCCCGGGGATTCATGCTTTTTCATCTCCCTTTGCTCCCAGAGCGCCGCCCAAAAGATCAGGCCTTCTCTGCTGAGTGATCGAACGGGACTGCTGTGTGCGCCATTTGAGTATTTCAGCGTGATTGCCGTTCAACAGCACTTCGGGGACCGCCATCCCTTCAAATATACGCGGGCGCGTATATTGAGGATACTCCAGATTATTGTCGGAAAAGCTCTCATCCAGTACGCTTTCGAAACTGCCGAGCGTACCGGGGATCAGTCTTGAGACGCTGTCGATCACGACCATCGCCGCCACCTCTCCACCGGTGAGCACATAATCCCCGATGGACAGTTCCATGTCCACATACTTGTCGATGATCCTTTGATCGATGCCCTCATAATGGCCGCATAACAGGATAACATGATCCAGCGCGGAAATACTGCGGGCGATCTCCTGACGGAAAACCGCTCCTTTGGGGCTCATGTAGATCACAGGCGTGCTTTCGCCGTTTTCACCGATCGAGGCTTTGACGGCTTTGATCGCCGACGCGATAGGCTGAGCCATCATGAGCATGCCCGCGCCGCCGCCATATGGATAGTCGTCCGTATTGCGGTGTTTGTTCAACGAATAATCGCGGATGTTGATAAGATCGACCGAGATGCACCCGCTCTCCATCGCTCTTCCGATGATACTGCAGGAAAGAAAGCTCTCAAACATCTCAGGAAAGATCGTCAGGATATGAAACTTCATATCGGCCTCCGGTCAAGCGTCACTGCTCGACAAAACACTCAAGAAAGTATTTTTTGACCGTTCTGATGGTTTTTCTTTCCACGTCGATCTCGGGAAAGATCCTTATCAGCGCCGGGATCATTCCCGCACCGGACGGCGTTTTGATCTCATAAACATCGTGGACAGGCAGTTTTCTGATGCCGGTGACCGTACCGAGGATCGACTGATCTTCTTCCGCGATCAGGGTGCAGCCTATGATATCTTCCCGGAAATTGGTGTTCGGATCGAGTTTGATATCTCCCCTGAACGCCCTGAGCTTCGCGCCCCGCAGTGATTCGGCCTTGTCCCTGTCCGTTATCTCATCGAACATGATGTACAGGAAACCGTCCCTGTCCCTGATCGAGCGCACGTGAAGACAGCTTTCCCTGCCGTGAAGCTCTAAGAACAATTCACGGATCGAGCCGATACCGTCGGACGCATCAAGATCCGACACGGCTTTGACTTCCCCCTCCACTCCCTGCGGCCTGAGGATCTCGCCGAATAACACTTTGCTTTCCATCGCACGCTCCCGAACTGTTATAAAATGAGCGGTGATCTACCGCCACCGCTCATCCATTGACATTACTCGATCTCTACGAAAACTGGTTTTGATCCTCTTGACGTCGCAGCCTTCACGACGGTACGGATCGCCTTCGCGATCCTTCCCTGTTTGCCGATGACTTTGCCCATATCGTCCGGCGCAACGTTGAGTTCCAATATGATCGCTTCTGCGCCTTCTGTTTCGGTAACGACGACCGCTTCAGGGTGATCCACAAGAGATTTTGCCAAAAACAGCAACAGTTCCTGCATAAAAATCCCCCTCTGGTCCGTTAACCCTCGACAGCGCCAGATTTCTTCAAGAGTACGCGGACGGTATCGGTGGGCTGAGCGCCGTTCTTGATCCAGGCAGCAGCTTTTTCGTTGTCGATCTTGATCTCGGCGGGCTGCTTCATGGGATCATAGTAGCCGATCTCCTCGATAAAGCGGCCGTCACGAGGGCTGTTCACATCAGCGACGACGATACGATAGAAAGGTTTCTTCTTCATGCCCATTCTCTTCAAACGAATCTTGACCATTTTTCTGCCTCCGAAAATAATAATTTATTTGGAAATCATTTTGAATGATTTGCCTGCGAGTCAATTAAGCTTGAAATTCTTCATCTGACGCATCATGTTCCGTTTATTCCCGGTCATCTGCTTCATCATTTTTTTCATCTCGTCGAACTGACGCATCAGCTTGTTGACATCCTGTACCGTCACACCGGCGCCCTGGGCGATCCTTTTCCTGCGGGACGCGTTGAGGATATCGGGATGCCTTCTTTCCTTCGGCGTCATGCTTTGAATGATCGCTTCAGGTTTTTTCAGCGCGTTTTCGTCGATCTCGACATTCTTCAGGCTCGATCCGATACCGGGCAGCATGCCGAGGATGTTCTTCAGGGGGCCCATCTTTTTCATTTGATGGAGCTGATCGAGGAAATCCTCCAGATTCATGTCCGCGGGGCTCTTCTTGCTCAGATCGGTCTTGACATCGCCCGCAGCCGCTGCTTCCGTCGCCTTATCGATCAGGGTCAGGATATCGCCCATGCCGAGGATCCTGGAAGCCATCCGATCCGGATAAAAAGGCTCGAGGTCCTGCAGTTTTTCGCCCGTGCCGGCGAATTTGATCGGTTTGCCGGTGGTCGCGCGTACGGAGAGCGCTGCGCCGCCGCGGGTATCGCTGTCGAGCTTGGTCAGTATGACGCCGTCGATGGAGAGCTGTTCATTGAAAGTCTTAGCGACCGTTACCGCGTCCTGACCGGTCATGGAATCGATCACCAGCAGAATCTCCTGGGGTTTCACGGCGGCTTTCATGCGGGTGAGCTCATCCATGAGAGCGTCGTCGATATGCAGCCGTCCGGCGGTATCCACGATCAGGACGTCGCGGCCGTAATACCTTGCATATTCGATCGCTTCCTTCGCGGTGATGACAGGATCCTGGGTGCCTTTCTCAAACACCGGCACGCCGGCCTGCTCACCTACGATCTGAAGCTGTTTGATGGCGGCGGGACGATAGATATCGCACGCGGCGAGCATCGGTTTCTTGCCCTGTTTGGTCAGGTATACAGCCAGTTTCGCGGCCATGGTCGTCTTACCGGCGCCCTGAAGACCGCACAGCAGATAGACTGTCGGCACCTGAGGTGACCAGGTCAGTTTCGCGACCTGGGAGCCCATCAGCGCGATCAGTTCCTCATTGACGATCTTGATGACCTGCTGGCCGGCGTTCAGGTTGGCCAGGATCTCGGCACCGACACAGCGCTCCGTCGTTTTCTTGATGAAATCCTTTACGACAAGATAGTTGACGTCCGCTTCAAGAAGCGCCATGCGCACTTCCCTCATCGCGTCCTTGATGTTCTGCTCATTGAGTTTTCCCTTCCCCGTCAGCTTCTTGAACGCGTTCTGAAGCTTTGATGAAAGGTTCTCAAACGCCATAATCGGTCTCCTCCTTGATGAGCAATTGCCTGAGCGCTTCCAGGACGGCTGTCTTTTCGGCCTCAGCCTGCTCCGAAGCGCATTCGATCCTGTCCGCTGCCGTGATCGCTTTTCTGATGATAGACATGATCTCCTGTGAGCGGGACATCAGGCAGAGCTTTTCTTCGTACTGGTCCATGATCTTCCCGGCCTTCCGGATCGTATCGCATACGCTTTGCCTGGTGACAGCGTACCGGGACGCGATCTCCGAAAGGGACAGATCTTCATCCACATACAGCTGGGTCATTTCCCGCTGGGTCTCGGTCAGCAGCGGGCCGTAATACCCCAGATGCTGCACAAGAGCATTCTTTCTTTCGTCGGACAAAACTTCTCTCACCGCTGCCACCTGTCAAGCAAAAATGCTTTACGGTGGTATTATACACGGGAGACGGAAGTTGTCAAGAGATAAATATCATTCAAGGCCTCTCTCCCGGTCGAAAGCCTGCCAGAGCGGCGCGTAGATCTGGACCGCCGCTTCATGCTCCGCCAGTGTCCTGCTGAAATGCAGTTCTCCCGTCGACGGATCTTTTGAGCAGAAATACAGATACTGATCCTGGATGAATGCCTGATCGGGATAGAGCGCGGCGCGGATCGCGTCCACCGAGGGCGAACAGATCGGCCCGGGAGTAAGTCCCCTGACGATATACGTGTTGTACGGCGATGAAGTCCTCAGATCCTCGCTGCTCAGGCTCATTTTTTTGCTGCCGGTCACGTATTTTACCGTGGCGTCACTGCCCAGGGGCATATTTGCTCTCATCCGATTGTGAAAAACAGCGGACACCTTCGCGAAATCAGGTGTTTTAGCTTCTTTTTCGATGATAGATGCGAGCGAAAGGACCTGATCCATCGTCAGACCGAGCTCATCGGCCCGGTCGTGGAATTCCTGAGTGTAGACAGCCTCGGTCTGCGACAGCAGCTTCTTGATGATATCCGCGGGAGTCGCCGTGACATAGACCTCATACGTATCCGGCATGAGGTAGCCTTCGAGATTATAAACGCGGCCGGAGCTCTTCATGTCGAGAACATCCTTGATGTAATAAAAAGCTGCGAATTCACTGCCCTCTTTGCAAAGGGCCAGGAACTCTTTCGGATCCTCCAGCGCGTGCTCCCTGACGAGATAATCGGCTATATCGGTGACGGTCCATCCGGGGATCACGGTGATATTCCTTACGATCGGCCGGCCGTCACCGCTCGCCAGCTGATCCGCGATCTCGGCTACGTTCATATCTTTCCTCAGGCGGTACTCACCGCTCTGGATCTTCTGGCTGTATCCGAGAAAATCGGCGTAGTACTTAAATACGGTGGACGAAGCGATGAGCCCGGCGGATTCCAGATCCTTTGATACCCGGCTGAGAGAAGAGCCCTGAACAACATTGAAAGCGATCTCAGTGCTGTCTGAGGCGTCGACGGGAGCGAAATAATGACGATAAAGATAATTGTATCCGCTCATCATGATCCCGCCCGCGAGCAGCAAAGAACACAGGAGGATCAGCACGGGACGAATGATATTCCAGATCCCGCTGTACAGATAAAAGCCGTACTCCCGTTCCTCCTCGACTTCTTCTCTCGTATAGTCTCTGTATTTGGAAGGCTTCTTCATCGGTCAAGGCCTTTCACCGTCACATCGGGAGATTCTCATCGAGCTCGGCGGCAGTTCCGATGATCTGCAGGATATCCGCCGTGAGCTTCTGCATCCTCATCTGGGAAAGGATATACGAAGATGTCCTTTCGTCCGCGAACAAAAGGCTGCTGAGCTGATTGAACCGCTGCACTTCGTCATTATCCGGGTTCTGCCCCGAAGCGACTTTCAGCTGGATGTTCATCTGCATTTTCCCATACTCTTTCAGCAGCGCCATGATCGCGGCGTCATCCTTCAGCGCCTCTTTCTGCCTGTGATACTCTGTATACTCCGCGCTGGATCTGATATCTTCCGCCAACTGCTTCGCTCTTTCAACAGGATCCATATCTGCCCTCCAAATCTCATTTACGGATATATAACGTTCGACCCGTTCTTTTCGTTCACTTATCTTTCAATCCGCGCAGCTGCTCAAGAGCGCCCCTGCCGTAAAAAACGAGCGCGCAGATCGTCAGCGCCACGCCGCACCAGAGCACGATCAGGTGGACGGGCACGCCCAGACGCGCGAACCAGTCATGGAAAAAGCAAAGCACCAGTCCTGACACCACAACAGCCTGAGCCGCTTTTCCTATCACCTTGCTGTAAACCACGATGCCTTTCTTGTACATATAGGCACCGCCGAGAAGCATCAGCAGTTCTTTCGTCACGAGGATCACCAGAATGGGCACGGGAAGGATGCCGCGTATGACCATCGTAGTCATCAGGGCGATCACCATCAGCTTGTCCGCCAGCGGATCGACGAGTTTGCCAAAGTCCGTGATCATATGGTACTTCCGCGCGATATGGCCGTCAGCGACATCCGTCAAAGAAGCGGCGCAGTAGACCGCCAGCGCCCACATATCATGCCCGTTCATGAAAAGATACACAAAAACGGGGATCAGGGCCATCCGCAGCATCGTCAGAACATTGGGAACATTCCATATCGTTTTCGGATCATAATCGTGATTATCCATCATTGACCTCCGTGACCGGGTCCTGGCCGGTCTTTTCAGTGTATCAACTCACCGCGATAAAGTCAATCCCGCACAGGCTCAAACAGCTTCAGCAGTTCTTCGGTCTTCAGTCCTGTCGGGAAAGTCTCCCCGGGCCTGATCAGCTGATCAAAGAGCTCTCTTTTGCTTCTGCCGAGGGCGACGATCTTTTCCTCGATCGTGTCCGCGAGGATCAGTTTCCAGACGTCCACCGGTCTCGTCTGACCGATCCGGTGGGCCCTGCCGTCCGCCTGATCCTCCACATTGGGGTTCCACCAGGGTTCGAAATGTACAACGATGTCGGCACCGGTCAGGTTCAGTCCCGTACCGCCGGCTTTAAGCGAGATCAGGAATACCTGTCCCTCCCCGGAATTGAATCGGTCCGTCAGATTCTTTCTTTCGTCTGCAGGGGTCTCCCCGTGGATCATCATCGTAACGATCCCCATATCCCTCAGGCGTTCTTCCAGCATCGAAAGGATACCTCTGAACTGAGTAAAGATCAGAAATCTGTTGCCGGACTCCAGAGCCTTGGGGATCAGTGAAAGCAGCAGCTCGATCTTGCCTGAGTCCGCTTTCGTTTCCGGAAGGCAGAGGCGGGGATGACAGCATATCTCTCTCAATTCCGTGATCGCCCGGAGGATATCGCCGCGGCTGTCGCGAAGACCTTTTTCGTTCAGCACCTGATGCACCCGTTCGTTCTTCTGGAACAGAGCCGCCGTATATACATCCTTTTGATCGGGCGTCATGCGCACCATGATCCTGTGCTCCATCTTCGGCGGCAGTTCCTCCAGGACGTCCTTTTTCAGCCTCCGCATGAAAAACGGCCTGATCCTCTCGTAAAGCTCCTGTGTGCCCTCCCCTTTCCCCCATCTGGACATGAATACCGAATAGGAAGGGAGATAATCCGGCAGGATAAAATCGAAAATGCTCCACAGTTCTCCGATGTGGTTTTCCAGGGGCGTTCCGGTCAGGGCGAACCTGGTCTGCGCCTGCAGACATCTCACCGCGTGAGCCGCCAGAGTCATCGCGTTTTTCACTTCCTGCGCTTCGTCCAGGATCACAAAGCGGAAGCGGTACCGGGCCAGAAAGGAGGCGTCCCGTCTCAAAATAGGATAGCTGGTCAGAACGACATCCGTTTGAGACGCGTTCATACACAGCTCCAGATCCTTTCTGCGCCTGTCCTGAGGTCCCTGCAGGATAAACGCCTCCAGCGACGGAGCGAACTGCTTGAATTCCGAATACCAGTTATAGGTCAGGGAAGTGGGAGCCACGATGAGGGACGGCATCTTTTCCTCATCCTCGTTTCTCATCTGGAGGATCACGGCTATCGCCTGGATCGTTTTCCCCAAACCCATCTCATCGGCCAGGATACCGCCCATGCCGAGTTTATGCAGCGTGTACAGCCATTCAAACCCGCGCACCTGATAGGGATGCATGCCTTTCATATCGGGTTCCGGCACTTCGGTCCTGAAATTGATGATATCCGTGACCTTTTCGTCCGCTTTCCATGGAAGTTTGTTCTTCGATATCAGGGAACTGATCCACGGTGCTTTATAATATTCAAAGAAGTCGCTGAATCTTCCGTTCCCGCCGCTGTGCCCCTCATTGACAGCTTCAACGAAATTTTCCCAGTCCCTGATATCATCAAGCAGGATGAAGGAACCGTCCGCCAGACGGAAATATTTCTTTTTCTTCGCGAGAGCTTCCATGATCGGGATCAGCGGCACTGGCACATCATCATCCAGGAGCTCCAGCCGGAAGCCCTGCGTTTCCGATCGCATAACGCCGTGAAAACGGGGCTTTCTCGGAATGATCCTTTCAAAATCCCGGCTCATGTAGACCTCGCAGGATCCCTGGAGCAGCGGCAACCGTTCCTTCAGAAAAGCGAAGATCTGCTCGCTGTTGTCAAGGTACGCGAGCCCTTTTCTGACCCGGAAGCCGGCGTCTGCCAAAACCGCCATGATCCGCTCTTCCTCCGTGCCGTTGCGCAGTAAAAGCACCGGTGCCTGGTCCGCGGCTCTGAACGGATTGATGTCGATCCTTCCGTAAACAAAATGGATCTCGGCGATGATATCACCGTGAGAAACATCCAGGAAGACTTTCCCGCGCATCTCATCCAGGTTTTCAAGTTTATTCTTCAGTTCGGGATCGATAGTCAGTTCATGCCTTCCCTCGAGCCAGGGAACGATCTCATGGAAAAGTACGGACCGTTGATCGGATGTAAATACGGCGGAGACCTCGGAGCCTCCTTCGGACAGGGACGCGAGCGCGTCATACAGCGGACGGTCATGCCGGTCCACAGCCCACAGGGAATCACCGGCGCAGATGAACCGGCCGTGTTCGAACAGGATAAACCCTTCAGGGAGCGAGACGCTCAGAACGGCCTTCATCATATTGCCGGTGAGGGAAAACCGCAGCGGTCCGCTCCACTGCGGTATGCCGCGGCAGGCTTTTTTGCGGGTACCGTGTCTGTACTCGAAATCCAGGCCATCCAGACGGTCAAGCACGGCCCCGCACAGACCCTCGCCGAGCCGGAGCCATTTCCCTTTATAACTGTCCTTCGAAGCGCCTTCCAATACGTTCAGAAGAAGCTCTTCCCTGTCGCCGAACCACAACAGGTCATGGCCGATCGCGAGATCGTCCTTTACAGGGAGCTCTCTGCCCTCGCGTCTGGCGCTCAAAAGAGCGGACGCGCTGACGCTGTACAGCTTCGTGTCACCGATCCTGAAAAGAAGATAAAGCTGTCGATCCTTCAACTGCAGTACCGGGACCAGCCTCAGTTCCGAGGACATATGGGCTTTTTTCCACGCTTCGCTTATGACGTTTTCCGATCGCGCGGACCAACGGATCTCAAGATCGGTCAGGATGCCGTTTTTTTGACAGTACAGCAAGGCGGCGGCACGATGCGCGCAAATGTCCGCTCCGCAGTCGCAGTCGACCGAAACGGCTGTGACACGGACATGACAGACTGTCCCGTTGTCCGGGATCTCAAAGCAGGCTTCGCTGTCCGAAATGTTCCTGCCCAGGCCGCTGGACCGGAGCAGCCCTTCGCCGGCTTCCCACTGTTCTAAAGTACAGGCCTGTTTGAATCGATCGATCAGCATACTGCCTCCTGCTGCGTACCCGATGCTTAACTATATATCATTCTGCATTCCGATGGTTTTTCCTGCCTTATGTTATCCGCGTCCGTCGATAATGGCCCGTAAAATCATGTTTTCAATCGCCGGGATTTGATTTATAATCGTATCAGTTCTCAATGAAAGGATCTCAGCTATGCGCAGACTGTATTTTGCCGTATTGATCATAATGATACTTGGTGTCTGTTCCGCCGGAGCCGAGACCGCTGTCTCACTGTCTGCCGATACACTTTTTTCCGGCCAGGAGCTTGATTTCCTCGTCAGCAGCGACAGATCGCTGTTTGTTTACACCGTTTCACGGGATGATAAGAAATTGTTTTCAAGCGCGGAAACAACGAGCAGGACCGGAGCTTATATCCCCCGCGACGCCGGCGATTATGTACTGGAAGTGACGGCAAAAGACGGATCCGGGCCCGAAGAGACCGTTTCGGTGCCCTTCGAAGTGTATGGCGTATTGGAATGTGAAGTGAAGCTCTCCACAGACAGGGTCACACTTGGGGAGCCCGTCAGGATATCGGTCGAAAACGACCTGGATCCCGATGATACGGAGTTTTTCATAACTGTCCTGCGTGAAAATGATATCGTCTGGCGTCAGACGGGCAAAAGCGGTCTTTTTTCTTACCAGCCGCGCCGGACGGGGCATTACACCGTCAGCTGCACATTGAAGCACGTGAGTGGTCATGAGGCCGAATCAGACGACGTTTCATTCGATGTACTTCCCGGATCCGGCATCTCCTGTGAAGGAGAAGGCGGTGTATTCTATGTTTACGGCGGTATCCATTCACTCACGGTGCATTCCGGCGGTATCTGGACAGCCGAGTGCGATGACGACCATTTTCTCCTGGACAGGACCGCAGGCGCGGATGGGGATATCCTCCATGTCTGCGCGCTGCCTGACGGCAGCGTCGTCAGCGGAGCTTCCCTTCGGATCTCGACGATCAATTCAAGCCTGACCGTGCCCCTGGGCATCCTTGACTGTGACAGTCTTGAAGAAGAGATCCTGCTGGATCAGGATCAGCCAAAGGGCAGCAATGTGCTCACCATCGTGAGCGATGCCGCCAGCTATACCGTCGGAGTCGAAAGCGATCTTGACGATTGGCATGCTGTGGCGGAAGAAGGCGAAGCTGTTTTGTTCCCCATGGACCGCGAATTGACCATCGATCTCCCGGAGGGCAGATCGGACCATGTCACATACACCCATATCCGCATCTCGGATGGGACCACCGACGGGCACGTAAGCATCTTCCGCCTGCCGGATACCGTGAAGCCTTTTATTTCCGATGAGATCACGACGGACAAGCAGAACTATACCGCTTATCAGGACAGCATCGTAGCCACGTTTTCTTCCTCAGCGAATACAGACCACGTTCTCATCAAAACAGACTGGGGTCTTGACTTAACGGCGGACCGCGGATCGAGCATGGATGAAAACGGGATATGGCGGGTCCGCATACCCGCTTTCGGATCCGGAAAGAAACGCATCATGCTGACGCCCGTCTCCTCCGATCAGGTCTGCGGCGACGCGGTCTGCACGTCGGTCAGGATCAATCCCGAGAAAAGCGGAGCAGTCAGCGCCGAATGCACCTGTGATAACGGATCCGTCACGGCCACAGTCATCACCACGAGCGCAACAGGCACCATCATCCTTAAGAACGATCTCGGACAGCTGCGCGTCACAAAGAGCGACGTGGCTGTCGATCATTATATCAGTGAAGATAATAATGGGCGGTATATCCGCTGGATGATCGAGACGGAAGGCGGGGAACCCTTCACACAGTGCGAAGCCGGCGGCCGTGAGATACCCGTCACGTTCATCCCGTCCGCCAATAAGAACGATGCCGCAGTCTCGCCCGTGAAGCCTTACGATCAGCTCAACGGCACGTGGAAATATGTTGCCTATAAAAACAGCGAGCTGCAGAAATCCGGCTGCGCTATTTTCGCTCTCTCCACAGCGTTAAAGATCCTCGGGCACGAAGGCATTGAAACGGAACCCGGAAGGCTGGCGGAGAAATACCGTTTCTGCCTGGTGGAAGGCGGTACGCTCAATTCGACACTGATCGGAAACGCGGGGAAGGAATTCGGTTTCAGGACGCGCTATGACCTGTACAACACCAAAGGCGAAGTCCTCGGTTTCTTTGAGCGCGGCGCCGTGTTCTCTTTCAGTGTGGTCAAAGGTCATATCGCCCTCACCGACCGCATAAGTGAAGACGGTGAGTACTTCCACGTCATGGATTCCGCGCTTTCGGCAACATTCTCCAGGATCAAAGGGACCGAGATCTACCGTTTGGCCGATGACGGCCGGTTCGTTCCGGTCCAAAGCCCCGAAGAGATCGAAGGGGCGCGGTACTTCATCGAGACCGACGCTTTTTCAGGCGGCCAGTACTGGCTCAGATCGGATTACGTATTGAGGAGAGGCGTCAGGCTGATCCTGCCCAAAGAGCCCGAGGAATGACCCCTGTCCCTCGCGCTTGAAAAAGAGTGATCTCCCGCGTTCGGGCTCAAAGACCGTTTTGCGAAACGATCTCAAAAGCAGGAAAAAGACATCGATATAAACAGAGCGGATAATTGCTTTAACCCTTGTTTCATGGTATCATATAAGGGGGTCTTTTAATGTACCCATTTTACTTGGAGGTATTTCGTCGATGAACATGCGTGCCCTGATATCCGATCATCTTCAAAAATGTCTTGCGTCATTATATCCCGAAACGGTGATCCCTTTTGAGATCTCGGACGCTCTGGAAGTGCCTCCGGACAGCAAGATGGGCGATCTGGCCTTTCCCTGCTTCCGGTTGAGCAAAGTCCTGCGGGCGGCTCCGCCGGCCATCGCGGCCAAGCTGCGTGACGCGCTCGAGGCTCCCGAAGCGTTCAGTGTACAGGCCGTCGGCGGATATCTGAATTTCTTTTTTGACCGCGAGACTTTTGCCAGGAACACACTGAGCGATATCCTGTCCGATCCCGATCACTGGGGAAGCGATACGATCGGAAACGGAAAGACGGTCTGCATGGATTACTCCTCCGTCAATATCGCAAAACGCTTCCATATCGGCCACCTGTCCACAACGGTCCTCGGCAACAGCCTGATGAGGATCTATCAGTTTCTGGGGTGGAAAACGGTCGGCATCAATCACCTGGGCGATTGGGGAACGCAGTTCGGCAATCTGATCACCGCCTATAAACACTGGGGCAGCCCCGAAAAGATCAGCGAAGGCGGGATCGCGGCTCTGACGGAACTGTATCAGCGCTTTCACCGGGAAGCGGCGGAGAATGCCGCACTGTTCGATGAGGGCAGGAAATGGTTCAAGGCCATCGAGGACCACGATCCGGAAGCGATCGAATTGTTCGATCGCTTCAAGGCCATCACCCTCAGAGATGTGCAGAAGATCTATGACATCCTGAACGTGCATTTCGACAGCTATGCCGGCGAGAGCTTCTACAACGATAAAATGCAGCGGGTCATCGATGAATTGAACGCCCGCGGGCTGCTGGTGGATTCGGACGGCGCGAAGATCGTCGATCTCGAAAAATGGGACATGCCGCCCTGCCTGATCCTCAAATCGGACGGCGCTTCCCTGTATGCTACCAGGGATATCGCCGCGGCCCTTTACAGGAAGGACACCTATCATTTCGACCTGTGCCTGTATGTGGTGGCGTACCAGCAGAACCTCCATTTCAGGCAGTGGTTCAAAGTGCTGGAGCTGATGGGTTATGACTGGGCGCAGACCCAGCTCAAGCACGTCGCGTTCGGCATGGTCTCTTACGAGGGCGAAACGCTGAGCACCCGCGAAGGGCATATGGTCTACTTGGAGGATGTGCTTGCGAAAGCCCAGGAAAAAGCCCTTTCCATCATCGAGGAGAAGAGCCCGGGCCTTGAAAACAAGGAAGAAGTCGCCCGGCAGGTCGGTGTCGGTGCCGTGGTCTATTCCGCTCTTCAGAACGGCAGGATCAAGGATCTTGATTTCTGGTGGGACAGGGCTCTGAACTTTGACGGTGATACGGGGCCCTATGTGCAGTATACGCATGCCAGGTGCTGTTCGGTGCTCAGAAAGGCCGAGGATCTGCCCTGCGCCGCTCCGGATCATTCGGCGCTGGTCAGTGACGAAGCGCAGAACGTCCTCAGGCTGTTGAGCAGATTCCCCGAAGCTGTCAGGGATGCCTGCGATAAAAATGAGCCTTACCTGATCACCAGGGCCGTGACCGACATCGCGAAAGCCTACAATCAGTTTTACTATGTCCATCACGTGCTCGATGACGATGCCGCGAAACGTTCGGCCATGGTCGACCTGACGAGCGCTGTGCGCTCCGTGATCCGCACAGGCCTCTATCTGATCGGCATGGAAGCGCCTGTCAGAATGTGAATTCGACTGAAAGGAGCAAAAATGCGTTTCGTCAAAATGCAGGGGATCGGGAATGATGTGATCTGTATCGATTGCATCAGCCAGGATGTCAGTGATTACTCCAGCCTCGCTCTGCTCATGTGCCGTCCGCATTTCGGTGTCGGCGCTGACGGCATCGCCCTGATACAGCGAAGCACGTCGGCGGACTTCAGCCTGAGGACCTTCAACTCAGACGGCAGCGAGACCGAAATGGACGGCAACGCCTTGCGCTGTGCCGGCAAACTGGTATATGAAAAAGGGCTCGTCGACAGCGACCGCCTGTGGGTGGAGACTCGCGTAGGCCTGAAAGAAGTATGCCTGATCATTGAAAACGGTAAAGTGACCGGCGCCAAGGTCGATATGGGCTCTCCGGAGCTCGATCCTCAAAAGATACCGGTCGATCTGCCGGGCGAAATGGTCCTGCGCCACAGGATGCAGATCATGGGACAGACTTATTTTCTGACTTGCGTCAGCATGGGAAACCCCCACGCGGTCATTTTCGTCCGTGACCCGGAAGTGATCGATCTGCCCGTTCTGGGGCCGCTGCTGGAGCATCATCCTCTTTTCCCGAGAAGGACGAACATCGAATTCGTCAGGACGATCTCCCGGGATGTGCTCCAGATGCGCGTTTGGGAACGCGGCGCCGGCGAGACCCTGGCCTGCAGCACCGGCGCGTGCGCGGCGCTGGTCGCATCCGTTCTGAACGGCCAGAGCAACCGTCATGTGCAGATGAAGCTGGCCGGCGGCAATCTGAACGTACACTGGGATCCGGAAGATAACCATGTGTATCAGACCGGTCCCGCTGTTATCGTATTTGAAGGCGAATGGCCCTCATAATGATCCGGAGGTAAAATACCATGAAATGCAACGCTGATCTGTACAGCCTGCCTTCCAACTACCTGTTCGCTGATATCGCCGATCGAATCAAAAAATTCACGGCTTTGCATCCGGACGCTGACCTCATACGTCTCGGCATCGGCGACGTTACCAGGCCCCTGTCCAGGGCCGTCGCTCAGGAAATGGCGGACGCAGCAGCCAATATGTCGACGCCCGAGGGATTCCACGGCTATCCCCCCGATTACGGCTATTCCTTCCTGATAGACGCCATCAGGAACAGTGATTATCTCCCCCGCGGTATCCGTCTTGATTATGATGAGGTGTTTATCTCGGACGGAGCAAAGCCTGACGTGGGAAATCTGCAGGAGCTGTTCTCCAAAGATACGAAGATCGCCGTGACGGATCCGGTCTACCCCGTTTACGTGGATTCCAACGCCATGAGCGGCCGGCTCGGCTCTTTTGCCGACGGGCGATGGAGCGGGCTTGGATACCTGCCCTGCGTAAAGGAAAACGACTTTGTCCCGCCTCTCCCCGGCGATGATGTGGATGTTCTTTATCTTTGCTATCCCAATAATCCCACCGGCACCGTTCTGACCAAAGACCAGCTCAAGCCGTTTGTCGACTGGGCTGTTTCCCATCGTTCGCTGATCGTGTATGACGCCGCCTACAAGGCCTATATCACCCAGGATGACATCCCCCGCAGCATCTATGAGATACCCGGCGCGGACGAGTGCGCCATCGAATGCTGCTCTTTCTCGAAGACCGCGGGATTCACCGGTGTCCGGTGCGGCTATATGGTCATCCCCAAGAAAGTCATGGGATACGTAGGCTCCAGGCCGGTCAGCCTCAATCAGCTGTGGCGGAGGAGGACCTCCACAAAATCCAACGGTGTTTCCTATCCCGTTCAGCGGGCGGCGGCGGCTGTTTATACCCCGCGCGGATGGGCGGAAACGATGGCGAATGTGAAATACTACCTCGCCAATGCCGAAGTGATGCTCAGCGGCCTCAGGGAAGCCGGTTATGAAGTCTACGGCGGGACCAACAGTCCCTATGTGTGGATGAAAACTCCCAATGATATGCCCAGCTGGGATTTCTTTGATCTTCTGCTCAACAAAGCCCACGTGGTTGGGACTCCCGGAAAAGGTTTCGGCCCGAGCGGAGAAGGATATTTCAGGCTGACAGCCTTCAATACCCTGGAAAACACGGCTGAAGCTGTCAGCCGTCTCAAGGCTCTTTAAGGGACAGGCATATGACGAAGATCCTTTCGAACTGCCATACACATTCGCTGTACTGTGACGGCCGTGATCCGATCCGGAGCATGGTGGACGCGGCGCTGTCCCTGGGCTTTCAAAGTATCGGTTTTTCCGGCCACGGGCTGCAGCTGTTTGACGATTATGCCATGACCCCCGAAGGCTGTGAAGCTTATCGCAGGGATATAGCGGATCTTAAACGCGAACTCGACGGGCGGATCCGCATCTGGACAGGAGTGGAACGGGACTATTTCAGCTGTGACGAACCGGAGCGGTATGAGTATTATATCGCCTCCGTCCACTATCTGCCCGGCAGCGGTTCCATGGTCGCCGTAGACGGCCGCCCCGATGAGCTCCGGTCCCTGGTGGGCTCAAGATACGGCGGCAGCGGGCTCAAGCTGGCCGAAGAATACTACGAGGAGCTTTTCCTTTACGCTTTGAGCTGGCATCCCCCCATCATCGGTCATTTCGATCTTGTCAAAAAGTACAACAGCCGGCTGCACCTTTTTGATGAGGAAGATCCCGGGTACCGCCGGATCGTCGCTCAGACGCTTCGCGGCATCAGATCCTGCGGTTCCCTTCTTGAAGTCAATACCGGCGGTATGGCAAGGGGCTATATCCGGGATCCGTATCCTTCACCATGGATCCTGAAAGAATGGAAAGCACTCGGAGGCGAGGTCATCGTGTCTTCGGACTGCCATAATAAAGACCTCCTGGATCATGGTTTTGACCAGATGTCCTCCCTTCTGAAAGAGCTCGGATATGATAAGATCAAGATCCTCGGCAGAGATGATTCACTTTTCGAAACTTTAGATCTGTAAGGGGCGCTTAAATGATCCTGATCAACAGCATCGACGGTTACACGGCCATATTCGGCTGCAATGATACGAACCTGACCGCTCTGGAACAATCCTGCGGCGTAAAGATCTCGCCCGTCAACGGGGGCGTGGAGATCCTGGGCCGGGATGAGGATATCGCGTCAGCGGAAAAAGCGATCGGTCATCTTCTCCGGCTGTATCATTCCGGTGAAAAGATCGATCCGGCAAAAATACGCTATGTGTCGGAACTGATCCGCTCCGGCCGTGAGGACCAGGTGGATGAGATATTGGGCGAGGTCGTCGCCCTGACGGTCCGCGGCAGGCCGATCAAGTGCAAGACCGCAGGCCAGCTGGAATACGTACAGAGCGCGCGCCGAAATACCCTGACGCTGGCCATCGGGCCGGCCGGTACAGGCAAGACGTATCTGGCTATCGCGCTCGCCGCGAATGCGATCAGAAAAAACGAGGTCGACCGCCTGATCCTGACCCGTCCGGCCGTGGAAGCCGGTGAAAAACTGGGTTTTCTCCCCGGGGATATGAGCCAGAAAGTTGATCCCTATCTGAGGCCTCTTTATGACGCGCTTTATGAGATCATGGGGCCTGACAGCGTTCAGCGCCTGACCGAGCGCAACGTGCTTGAGATAGCCCCGCTGGCTTTCATGCGCGGCAGGACTTTGTCCAATTCGTTCATCATACTTGATGAAGCCCAGAACACGACCACCGAGCAGATGAAGATGTTCCTGACAAGGCTGGGCGAGCACTCCCGCTGCATCGTCACCGGCGACCTGACCCAGATCGATCTCCCGCGCGGACGTGAAAGCGGCCTGAAGGAAGCGGAAACGATCCTGAGCGGCATCGAGGATATCGGCATCATCCATCTGTCCCAGGATGACGTGGTACGCAACGAGCTCGTCCGCAGGATCGTTGAGGCGTATGAGCGCAGGGATAAAGGGCTGATCCAGTAAAAAAGGAGGCCACAGTCATGGCGGATAAATCTGAGAAAAAAAAGCCATCCATCATCGAGAGGATCAAAAAAGCCCGATATCAGCTTCTGATCTATCTGGCCGCGACGATCATCATATTTATCATGCTGCTGCTGACGATCTCGCCGGTCAAGTATGATCTTTCTGTTGGGATGGTGCCCCCTGTAACGATCGCCGCCAGCAAGGATATCGTTGACGAGGTCACCACACAGGCCCGCCGTGAGGAAGCCGCCAGACAGGTCATCCCCATCTATACCTATCAGGAAAACATCACCGAGAACGTCCTTTACAATTTGGATCAGGTCTTCAGTCAGCTCCGCGCCGTCAGGCAATACGGCGACACGCTGCCCGATGTCGATAAAAACCGCGTCTTTACCTCGGATGAGCTTTCCTACGCCAAGACGATCCTGACCACTGTCTCCCTGAGCAACTATCAGCTGACCACCCTCCTGCGCACACCTTCCGACTCTCTGGACGCTTTATACACGTCCATGAGGAGCGCGACGGAGAACACGATGAACGGCCACGTCGCACAGGGGGATGAGAGCGAGGCCGTCCGAACGATCCTGTATATCATCGGATACGGCGTCGACAGGGATCTGCTGCAGAATATCGGCCTGCCGGTGCTGAATTACTGTATCCAGCCCAACATGGTGATCGATCAGGAAGCGACCAGCGAAGCGCAGGAAGCCGCCAGGCAGAGCGTCGAACCCGTCATCTATAAACAGGGCCAGAATATCATCGTTAAAAGCGAAGGCGTCATCACCCTGAGCCAGATCGAGGTGCTGCATTCACTGGGGCTTTTGAACGATCAGTCCGATGATCCCCTGATGTGGCTCGGCAGCGCCATACTCAGCCTTGCCGTGCTCATCAGCACGTTCGTCCTGACGAGCCGCCTGGAGATCAGGGACAATTTTTCCGTCACCAAAACGCTGCTCACCTGCATCATCCTGGTGTTATCTTTCGGCCTGTGCATCATCGGCAGGATGATCAACAGCTACTGCATCCCGTCCCTGCTGTGCGTGATGCTCGCGACAGCCCTGGTATCGCCCACCACAGGCTGCCTGTGCAACACGGCGATCGCGGTCCTTGTCACCGTTATGGCCGCGGGCAGCAGTGAGGCTTACACGGAGCAATGCGTTTATCTGATGATCTGCACCCTGCTGACCGGCAGCCTTCTGGCAGCGGTCCTGCACCATTTCCGTTCCTCCCGGCTGACGGGCCTTGTGGCCGGTATCCTTGCCGCCGTGTTCGAGATGGTGCTGTTTCTCGCGATCGGTCTGCTCACGACGAACGATATCACGGCTGTCATCGACCATGGCCTCTGGAGAGCCGCCGGCACGATCGCCAGCGCGCTCCTGTTCACCGGTATCCAGCCCCTGCTGGAGCTTGTTTTCAATCTTCCGACGCCCTATAAACTGCTGCTGCTGAGCAATCCGAGCCAGCCTCTTCTCAATCGTCTGATGCTTGAAGCGCCGGGCACGTATCACCATTCCATCATCGTGTCCAATCTGGCTGAGGCCAGCGCCAGAGCTATAAACGCCAATTCTCTCCTGTGCCGCGTCGCCGGATACTACCACGATATCGGAAAACTCAAAAGGCCCTTGTATTTCAAGGAAAATCAGATAGGTGACGATCATCCTCTGGACCTGCTGGACCCGCTCACAGCCGCAACGATCGTGACGAGCCACGTCAGCGACGGAGTCGCTCTCGCCAGGGAAGCGCGTCTCCCGAAAGCGGTCATCCAGATGATACAGGAGCATCACGGCGATACCCCGGTGCAGTTCTTTTACGCCAAGGCCGTAAAAGAAGCCAACGGAAAACCGGTCAATATCGATGACTTCCGTTATCACGGATCACCTCCCCGGACCCGTGAGGGCGCCATCCTTATGCTGTGCGACACGATCGAAGCCGCGGTGAGGACGCTGCACTCCCCCACGCCCGAAGAGATCGAACTTTTTATCGTCAAGCTTGTCCGCGGAAAGATCGAAGACGGCCAGCTGAGCCTCTCTCCGCTCACGCTCCTTGATCTGGACAAGATCTGCATCGCGTGCACCACCGTCCTGAAAGGCGCTTTCCACGAACGCATCGAATATCCGGATGCTCCCAAGCGTGAGATCAGGGTCCCGACGGCTGTACAGCAGGAAAGCAGGAACGATGAGGAGTTCATCACCAATATCACCCAGTCCGTACCGGATACCGAGGTGAAACTTGAAGAGATCGCTCTTCCGCAGATCACCGTCGATCCCCTGACCGTGATCGATCCCGATTCCGCCGATGAGGTGGAGATACCGGCGGCCAAGACTGTTCCGTCTCAGGAAGGAAAGGATGGAACCGGTAATGAACAAGCCTGAGATCGTACTTATCACCGATGAAGACGTAAAGATCGCGCCCGATGATCTGGAGCTGATCCGCCGGACAAGTCAAAGCTGTCTTGAGACCGAAGGCGCGTCAGGGAGGATCGCCGTTCATGTTTCCTTAGTCGACGATGACACGATCGCCGGGATCAATCGGGAATACAGAAACAACCCTTCATCCACCGATGTACTCAGTTTTCCCTCGTGCGGATTCGATCCCACCCGAACGCTGAAAGACGCGGGGGAACTGATCGGCATGGAGTATGATCCGGAGATCGATGCCTGTTTCCTGGGCGATATCATCATTTCTCTCCCCCACGCCGAGAAACAGGCCGAAGAGTACGGGCATTCTCTGCGCAGGGAGATCGCGTACCTGACAGCCCATGCCATGTTCCATCTCATGGGTTATGATCACATGAACAAGGAGGACAAAGCAGCCATGCGGAACCAGGAGGAAATAAGCCTTGAAAAAGTGGGGCTCGTCAGCGATGAAGCACTGCTTGAAAAAGCCCGTGAGGCGATGCGATTCTCATACTCACCCTATTCTCACTACAGGGTCGGCGCCTGTCTGAGATGCACGGACGGGACGGTGTACACGGGCTGCAATATCGAGAATTCCTCCTATGGCGCCACCAACTGCGCCGAAAGGACGGCCGTATTCAAAGCCGTTAGCGAAGGTCACAGGCAGTTTGACGCGATCGCCATCGCCTCGGATGAGTTCGCGCCCTGGCCGTGCGGCATCTGCAGACAGGTGCTGTATGAATTCAGCCCGGATATGAGAGTCCTCGTGACCTGGGGCGGTCACGTGGAAGAATCGAGCTTGAAAGATCTGCTTAAGAACGGTTTCGGCCCCGCAGGCGCCGCCGCCGATTTTCTGGGGCATTGAACAGGAGGAAAGATATGAAAGCTGACAACACATTCCGTTCCGGATTCGTAGCCATCGTCGGGCGGCCCAACGTGGGAAAATCCACTCTGCTCAACCGCATCATCGGGGAAAAGATCGCCATCGTGTCCAGCAGGCCTCAGACGACGCGCAATACGATCCTCGGCATTTACAATGAGCCGGACGCGCAGATCGTGTTTATGGATACGCCCGGCTTTCATCAGCCCAAGACGAAACTCGGCAGTTATATGATACAGTCCATCCAGGACGCTCTCGAAGGCATCGAAACTCTTCTGGTCCTGACCGACGTATCCAACTGCCGGGAAAAAGACGCCGACTTCATCCGGGAGATGGCGGAGAAGAAATGCCGCAAACTGCTGGTGCTCAATAAGACCGATCTGATTGAACCGAAAGATCTTCTCGGTATCATCCAGCGATTCCGTGATCTCGGCTATGACGAGATCTATCCCGTCAGCGCCAAAACAGGGGACGGTATAGACGAGCTGCTTCGGGACCTGGTCTCCCATCTGCCCAAAGGGCCCCGGTATTACCCGGACGATATGATCACAGACCAGCCGGAAAGAGCGATCTGCGCCGAGATCATACGTGAAAAAGCTCTCTTGAATTTGACGGATGAGGTCCCCCACGGCATCGGAGTGGAGATCCTGACATTCAACGCGGGAGATACTCTCATTGAGATCCACGCGACGATCTACTGCGAGCGCGAGTCCCATAAAGCGATCATCATCGGCAAGAACGGCTCAAAGATCAAAGAGATCGGTTCACAGAGCCGGCACGATATCGAACAGCTCCTGAACGCGCACGTCAATCTGCAGCTGTGGGTAAAAGTCCGCCAGGATTGGCGCAATAATCCCCTGGATCTCAAAACGCTCGGGTATATCAAACAAAAATGATCCGGTCTTTACCGGATCATATTGATGCCTGGAAGATAATTGACCTGCCGCAAAAACCGGCCGTTCAAGTGCCTTATCAGCGCGTTCTGGGGCGTGTTCCGCCGGAATATATGCGTATAGGCTGTCGTGACACCCTGTTCTCTGAGATGATAGGACGCCGCGTCAAGCAGCAGTGAGGCCAGATGCTGCCTGCGAAGCTCGGGTACCGTATAGATCGACAGCAGCGTCGCGCTCTGGCCCACTCCGGTAAACACACATTCACAGACGATCTGCCCCTGACGGTAATATGCCAGGGCCAGGAAGTGCTCCTGTTGACGCCACAGCGTCAGATAGTCCCGGCTGACAGGCTGTATCCTGTAACGATTGATCCGGGCCAGCAGCGCGAGCTCGTCATCCGCGCTGGCCAGCGGGCTCTGCCAATACTCGAACCCGACGGGTGCCGCGGCCCTTCCATAGGGCAGCTGGAACCCGTAAAGATCCTCGCTGTCGTCGTTTTTGAAGCCCATCTGTTCGAAAAAGCGAAGTGCTTCGATATTTTTCCCGTCGATCTGGGTATACAGTCTGGCAGGCTGCCTGGCCATCGTGCGGATAACGCCCGCCCTGGCGATCAGCGCGCCGAAAAGAAGGCATCGCGCGGAAGGCTGCGATTCGATCTGGGTAAAAATATGCAGCGGCTGATCGGGATAAAGCTCTCCCTGCGTGAACTGGACCACATATCCGGTGCCCAGCTGGATCTTCTGATCATTATAGGCGAAGAAGACATTTTCGGGAGGCAT